>WLIH01000424.1 GCA_009702305.1 Actinomycetota bacterium
CTGGACGACCTCGGCGCCGCCGTCGTCGGCTCCTACCTCTCCGGTCGCGGTGGCCGGGGCGCTGGCGGGTCGCCGTACGGGGACTGGTTCGGCGGCCGCGGCGCCTGGGTGGGCTGACCGAGCCGCGATGACGGCGGCCAGCTCCTCGATGCCGTCGACCAGTCGTGGGCCGGGGCGCGCCCAGGAGGCATTGGCATCGACCGCGTGCACGGCGACTCCGGCGGGCAGCAGCCCTGCCGCCACCAGTGCGTCGGCCTGCGCCTGGGCGCCGGCCCGGTCGTAGCCGCACGGCGCGACGACCACGAGATCCGGGCGGGCGGCGTGCACATCGTCCCAGGTCACCCGCACCGACTTCTCGCCCGCCGTGCCGAGCACGCAGGCGCCGCCGGCGATCTCCACCATCTCGGGGATCCAGTGGCCGGGGGCGTACGGCGGGTCGGCCCACTCGAGCACCACGACGCGCAGACGCGGGCCCGCCGGTCTGATCGCTGCGAGGCGAGCCGTCAGCGACGCGACCAGCTCGGCGGCCTCGGTGATGCGACCGGTGGCACGTCCGAGCACCTGGATCGACTCGAGCACCTCGTCGAGGGTGTGCGGGTCGATGGTCAGCACGTCGGCCGTGCAGCCGAGGTGCGCCAGAGCGCTGTCGACGGTGCTGACGTCGACCGCGCAGACCGCACAGAGATCCTGGGTCACCACCAGGTCGGCGTCGAGGTCGGCCAAGGCCCCCGCGTCGAGCAGGTACAGCTCCTCGTCCGCGGCCATCGCCGCGACGACGTACGCGTCGATCTCGGCGGGGCTGAGGCCGTCGGGCATCGCGCTCGTCGACACGATCCGCCGACTGCGAGCCTGCGCGGGGTGATCGCACTCGAAGGTCACGCCCACGACGTCGTCGCCCGCCCCGATCGCGAACAGGATCTCCGTGGTGGAGGGCAGCAACGAGACGATCCGCATGAGCCGACCCTACGGTCGTCTGGGTCTCGATACGCCGCCTCGCTGGCGCGCCTTTCGTTGGTCGAGTAGGCGCGCCAGCGCCGTATCGAGACCCCGCGACCCCCGCCGACGTGGTCTCGATACGCCGCCTCGCTGGCGCTCGGCGGCACTCGACCGACGAGGTGATCTGCGTGGGCCGAGCCTGTGGGGGTCTCGATACACCGCCTCGCTGGCGCTCGGAGGCACTCGACCGACGAGACAACTCGTTGGTCGAGTAGGCGCGCCAGCGCCGTATCGAGACCCCGCGACCCCCGCCGACGTGGTCTCGATACGCCGCCTCGCTGGCGCTCGGCGGCACTCGACCAACGAGGTGATCTGCGTGGGCCGAGCCTGTGGGGGTCTCGATACACCACCTCGCTGGCGCTCGGCGGCACTCGACCAACGAGACAACTCGTTGGTCGAGTAGTCGCGCCAGCGCCGTATCGAGATCTGGTGAGCGGGTCCGGCTAGGGTCGCGCGGGTGGAGGACCCGAGCCTGAGCGTGCTGCTCCTGCTGGGGTTGGCGGCGCTGACGGCGGGGTTCGTGGACTCGGTCGTGGGTGGGGGAGGGCTGATCCAGCTCCCGGCCCTGCTGCTGGGTCTGCCCGGCGCCAGCCCGGTGCAGATCCTCGCGACCAACAAGCTCGGGTCGGTGTGCGGGACGTCGATCAGCTCGATCACCTACTACCGGCGGGTGCGGCCCGACCCACGTGCGGTGCTGCCGCTGATGGCCGCGGCCTTCGTCGGGTCGGCGGCGGGCGCGCTGGTGGCCTCCCAGGTCCCGCGCTCGGCGTTCGAGCCGATCGTCCTGGTCGCCCTCGTGCTCGTCGGCGCCTACGTCGTCGCCCGACCCGAGCTGGGCGAGGTGACGGCGCTGCGGTTCGCCGGCCGCGGGCACACCCTCGCCGCCGTCGGGGCGGGTGTCCTGATCGGCTTCTACGACGGTGCGCTCGGCCCCGGCACGGGCAGCTTCTTCGTCTTCACGCTGGTCGGGCTGCTCGGCTACGCGTTCCTCGAGGCCTCGGCTCAGGCGCGGATGGCCAACTTCGCGACCAACCTGGCGGCGTTCCTGGTCTTCCTCCCCCAGGGCGCCATCCTGTGGAAGGTGGGGCTCGTGCTCGGTGTGTGCAACCTGGCCGGCTCCTACGTCGGTGCGCGCACAGCCGTGTCGCGTGGTACGGGCTTCGTCCGAGTCTTCTTCGTCGTCGTCGTCAGCGGCTTCGTCCTGAAGATCGGCGGTGACGTGGTCGGGGTGTGGTGAGCGTCGGGGTCTAGGCTCCGCAGATGAGCATCCCGATCGACCTCGCCGACCTGCCTGCGCACCTGACCGGCTTCCCGTCGGCGTACCTGTTGTCGACGACCGACGGCCAGGTCAAGGTCGTGCAGGTCGATGCCCGCCTGGTCGACGGCGATCTGGTGATCGCCCACCCCGGCCGTGGCTCGCTGGCCAACGTCGCGAGCAACCCGGTCGTGTCGGTGCTGTTCCCTCCTCCGCTCGCGCCGGCGTTCTGTCTGATCGTGGACGGCACGGCCGTCGTCGAGGGCGACGACGTGCGCGTGACCCCGAGCAGCGCGATCCTGCACAAACCGGCCGGATGAGCGCCTCGCACCCCTTCTGGGTCAGCGTCTTCCTCGACCTGGAGGCCGACGTCTTCGAGGAGACGATCGCCTTCTGGTGCGCGGTCACCGGCTCGACGCTGTCGGCCCGGCGCGGGGACGACGGCGAGTTCGCCACGCTCGTGCCGCGCGACGGCGACGACCACCTCCGCGTCCAGCGCCTGGCCGACGGCGACAGCAGGATCCACGTCGACCTGCACGTGCCGGATCCCGACGCCGCCGCCGAGCAGGCGGTCGCGCTCGGGGCCGAGATCGACTGGCGCAGCGAGCACGGGTACGTCGTGATGGCCTCGCCCGCCGGTCTGACCTTCTGCTTCGTCTCGCACCCGAGCGCGGTGCGGCCCAGCCCGATGACCTGGCCCGGGGGTCACCGGTCGCTGGTCGACCAGCTGTGCCTCGACGTGCCACCTGCGGCGTTCGCGACCGAGGTCGACTTCTGGCGCGAGCTGACGGGCTGGGAGTCGTCGGCGTCGCGGGTCAGTGCCGACTTCGTGCCGTTCCTGCGACCCGAGGGCCAGCCCTTCCGGCTGCTGGTCCAGCGACTCCAGGACCCCTCCGACCGGATCGGCGCGCACCTCGACCTGGCGGTGACCGACCGGCCTGCCGAGACCGAGCGCCATGTCGCCCTCGGTGCTCGGGTCGTCGGGGTGCACAGCCACTGGACGGTGCTGCTCGACCCGGCCGGGTCGGCGTACTGCCTCACCGACCGGGATCCGGCGACCGGGCTGCTGCCGGGTGTCTGACCCGGGTCAGACCACCGGTGCGTCCACCCTCGTGACGGTCCCGGACCCCTCCGGCGTCGCGAATCCCGCCTCCC
>WLIH01000425.1 GCA_009702305.1 Actinomycetota bacterium
AGCTCCGCCTTGGCCTCCTCGGTCGACTTGCCGCGCGCGACGGCCTTGTCGAGGATCTTCTCGGAGTAGGCCTTGCCCTTGTCGGCGCTGTCCTGGGCGACGTCCTTGAGCACGACCTCCATGCCGGCGCGGGCGCAGGAGTACGCGATGCCGGCGCCCATCATGCCGGCGCCCAGCACGCCCACCTTCACGGCCTTGTACGGCGCGACGCCCTGCGGGCGAAGCGAGCCGGAGTTGATCGCCTGCAGGTCGAAGAAGAAGGCCTGGATCATGTTCTTCGAGCCCTGGTTGACGACCAGGTTGGTGAGGTAGCGCGACTCGATGCGCGAGGCGGTGTCGAAGTCGCGGTTGGCGCCCTCGATGGCGGCCGAGAGGATCGCGCGGGCGGCCGGGTAGACGGCGCCCTTGGTCTGCTTGCGCAGCAGCGCCGGGAAGGCCGGCAGGAAGCCCGCGATCGCCGGGGTCTTCGGCGACCCGCCGGGCATCTTGTAGCCGGGGGCGTCCCAGGGGTTCAGCGCGGAGTCGGGGTTGGCCGCGATCCACGCCTTGGCGGCCGGGATCAGGTCCTCGCGGGAGGCGACCAGCTCGTCGACCAGACCCTTCTCCTTGGCCTGGGCCGGCTTGAAGCGGGTGCCCGTCAGCAGCACCTCCATCAGACCGGTCTGGATGCCGAGCAGGCGCACGATGCGGGTCACGCCACCGCCACCGGGCAGCAGGCCCAGCTGCGACTCGGGCAGACCGACCTCGACCTTCGGGTCGTCGACGATGATGCGGTGGTTGGTCGCGAGGCAGATCTCGAAGCCACCGCCGAGGGCGGCGCCGTTGATGGCGGCCACGACCGGGCGGGGGAACTTCTCGAGGCGGCGCAGGCTGGCCTTCACGTCCTCGCACATGGCGAAGACGTCGGCGGCGTTCTCCTTGCCCGCGGCGCTCATGTCCTTGAGGTCGCCGCCGGCGAAGAAGGTCTTCTTCGCGCTGGCGACCACGACGCCCTTGATGCTCGCCTCGTCGGCGGCCAGGTCGTCGTAGAGCCGGTCGACGGCGGTCTTCATCGAGGCGATGTAGAGCGCGTTCATCGTGTTGGCGGACTGGTTCGGGTCGTCGAGGGTCAGGGTGACGATCCCGTCGGCGTCGCGCTCGTAGCGGACGGCGGTCTCGGTGGTGGTGCTCATGTGGGTCCTGTTCGTGAGGTCTGGGGAGAGGCGGAGGTCGTCGAGGCGCGCAGCGCCTAGACGAGCTCGACGATCGTCGCGATGCCCATGCCGCCGCCGACGCAGAGCGTGGCGAGGCCGCGCTTCTGGTCGCGGCGAGCGAGCTCGTCGATGAGCGTGCCGAGGATCATCGCGCCGGTGGCGCCGAGCGGGTGGCCCATCGCGATGGCGCCGCCGTTGACGTTGGTGATCTCGTCGGTGATGCCCATGTCGCGCATGAAGCGCATCGCGACAGCGGCGAACGCCTCGTTGATCTCGAAGAGGTCGATGTCCTTGGTCTCCAGGCCGGCCTTGGCGAGGGCCTTGCGAGCGGCCGGGGCCGGCCCGGTCAGCATGATCGTCGGGTCCGCGCCGGAGACGGCCATCGAGATGATCCGCGCACGCGGGGTCAGGCCGAGCTCGTGGCCGATCTCCTCGGTGCCGATCGCCATCAGGGCGGCGCCGTCGACGATGCCGGAGCTGTTGCCGGCGTGGTGGACGTGGTTGATCTTCTCGATCCAGTGGTACTTCTCGAGCGCGACGTCGTCGAAGCCCGCGTCGTTGCCGATGCCGGCGAAGGACGCCTTGAGGCCGGCCAGGCCCTCGACGCTCGTGTCGGGGCGGATCAGCTCGTCGTGGTCGAGCACCGTCAGGCCGTTGATGTCCTTGACCGGCACGACGGAGTCGGTGAAGTAGCCGTTGGCCCAGGCCTTGGCGGCGCGGTGGTTGGACTCGGCGGCGAACGCGTCGACGTCCTCGCGGCTCCAGCCCTCGATCGTCGCGATCAGGTCGGCACCGATGCCCTGCGGCACGAAGCCGGCCTTGAAGGCGGTCGCCGGGTCGGAGGCCCACGCGCCACCGTCGGAGCCCATGGCGACGTTGCTCATCGACTCGACGCCACCGGCGAAGATCAGGTCCTCCATGCCACCGCGGATGCGACCGGCGGCCTGGTTGACGGCCTCGAGCCCGGAGGCGCAGAAGCGGTTCAGCTGCACACCGGCGACGGTGTCGGGGTAGCCGGCCGCGAGGGCGGCGGTCTTGGCGATGTCGCCACCCTGCTCGCCGATCGGCGACACGACCCCGAGCACGACGTCGTCGACGCGTGCCGGGTCGAGGCCGGGGTTGCGCACCTTGATCTCGTCGAGCAGGCCGACGACGAGGTCGACCGGCTTGACCTCGTGCAGCGAGCCCGCCGCCTTGCCCTTGCCGCGCGGCGTGCGGATGTGGTCGTACACGAATGCTTCTGCCATGACCGTCCTAGAGGAGATGAGGTGGCCCCGTCGGCCGTCGTCGAGAGCGACGGGGTGGAGAGGTCGAGACCACGGATGAGGTGTCCACGCCGATTGTGACACTATTACTGTCACTATCGTCAAGAGTAGTCGATCGATGGGAAACGTGATGGAGGAGACAGTGCCGGCCGCCAAGGACCTGCTGACCCTCGAGGAGCTGACCCAGCGCCTGGCCATGAGCGTGCGCAACATCCGCTTCTACACGACCAAGGGCCTGGTGCCGCCGCCGATCCGGCGCGGCCGCTCCGGCTACTACTCCCCCGACCACGTCGCCCGGCTCGAGCTGGTCCAGGACCTGCAGGGCCACGGCTTCACGCTGTCGGCGATCGAGAAGTACCTCGCCGCGATCCCCGAGGGCGCGACCCCCGAGGACATCGCCCTGCATCGCACCATGCTCGCGCCGTGGCAGGCCGACACCACGGTCGAGATGACGCTGGCCGAGCTGTCCTCGCGCGCCGGTCGCGAGCTCTCCGACGACGACCTCGCGACGCTGGCCGCGCTCGGGATCTCCGCCCGCACCAAGAAGGGCCGATTCGAGGTCTCGCTGACCCAGCTGTCGGTCGGCCTCGGACTCCTCGACCTGGGCTTCCCCACCGAGGCAGCCGTCGCCTCCGCCGAGGTGTACGCCGCCCACGGACGCCAGCTCGCCGAGGAGCTCAACGAGCTCTTCCGCACGATGGTGTGGCCGGCGTACAAGGAGGCAGGCGCGTCCGCCGAGACGATCCGCGAGGTCGTCGAGCGGCTCAAGCCGCTCTCGATCGCGAGCCTGGTCGCTGCCTACGAGTCGGCCATGGACGAGACCCGGCGCGAGCGGATCGCCGCTCGCACCAACCGGCCCTGACCCTCGCCCGGAGGGGTGATCGCCCCCCGCGGTCTAGGGTCGGGTCATGGCCGACTCAGGACTGACCGTGCTGGTGACCGGCGCGA
>WLIH01000426.1 GCA_009702305.1 Actinomycetota bacterium
GTAGAGCGGGTCGCCCGCCAACGTGACGATGACGCTGTCCTCGGACGGCTGGCCGAACTCGTCGACCTCGCCCGTGACCACGCCGTACTGGGGGTCCTCGCCGGTGGTGAATCTCGCGATGCGCACCCCTCGACCCTATCGAGGGGCGGGGCGCAGCCTAGATTCGTGGGGTGGATCCCGAGGTGGAGGCCCGCGGCGACGCCGCGGTGCTCGACGAGCCGACCTGGCGCGCACGGGCGAGCGCGCACGCCGCCCGGATCGACGCCTTCGCCGCCCCGCACCTCGCGCGGCGCGGGGCGCGCGTCAAGCACCCGGTGCACGACTTCCTCTTCACCTACTACGCCCAGCGGCCCGCCCAGCTGCGCCGGTGGCACCCCGGGTGCGGGGTCACGCTCGCCGACGCCGAGGAGTACGCCGGTCTCAAGGGCTACGCCCGGGTGACGGGAGGCGTGGGCGTGTCGGCGTCGTACGTCGCCTCGCAGGCGCCGGTGCTGACAGCCGTGCATCGGCTGCTGAGCGCGACGGCCACGCGTCCGGCCCACCTGGGCTGCTTCGGGCTGCACGAGTGGGCGATGGTCTACCGGCTCTCCGAGGACCAGACCCGGCACGCGGACTGGCCGCTGCGCCTCGGGGCCGCCGGCACCGACGAGGTGGTCGAGTCGCACCGGATCGCCTGCTCGCACTTCGACGCCTACCGCTTCTTCACCGAGCCCGCGCGCAGCCTCAACCTCCTCTCCCCCACGTCCGACGACCGCCCCGACTTCGAGCAGCCAGGCTGCCTGCACGCCGGCATGGACCTCTACAAGCACGCCTTCCGGCTCACCCCGATGATCTGCTCCGACCTGGTCGCCGAGTGCTTCGAGCTGGCGCGCGACATCCGCGAGCTCGACATGCGGGCGGCGCCGTACGACCTCGCCGACCTGGGCTTCGCCCCGATCCGGATCGAGACCCCCGAGGGCAAGCGCGAGTACGCCGACGCCCAGCGCGTCTTCGCCGAGCGCGGCGCCCCACTGCGGGCCTGCCTGATCGACGAGTGCAAACGCCTGCTCGCGCTCTGACGCGGTGCGGGTCTCGATACGCTCGCTGGCGCTCGCTACTCGACCAACGAGGGTGCGACACCTTCGTTGGTCGAGTGCCGACGAGCGCCAGCGAGTCGGTGTATCGAGACCGCACCTCCCGACTCAACTAGCCACGCTCAGCTGTCGGAGACCTTGCTGAGCTGGCCCTCGAGCTCGGGGTCGTCGGTGGTGGCGAGGTGCTCCTGCACGCGGGGGTCGAAGAAGACCTGCTTGAGCTTCTCGATCTGCGGGTCGTCGAGGTAGTCGGTGCCGATGACGAGCTGGCCGGCGAACTCCAGGGGAGCAGCGGGGGCATAGATGCGCTGCTCGTCGGGCACACCGGCCGCGCGGAACTGCATGTTGTAGGCGATCACCGCGTCGACCTCGGGGAGCACGCGGGGACCGGCGCCGTAGTCGACGTAGGTGAACTCGTAGCCGCCGATGTTGTCGGCGATGTCGTTCTCCGTGGCCTCCCACGGGTTGACGCCGTCCTTGAAGGTCAGCTTGCCGGCGCGCTCGAGGATCCACAGCGCCTGCGCGGTGTTGGCCGGGTCGTTGAGCAGCGCGACCTTGGCACCCTGCGGGAGCTCGTCGAGCGAGGCGTACTTGTCGGAGTACACCGAGTAGGACCACTGGAAGACCGGACCGAGGGCGCTGAGCTTCCAGCCGGTCTTATCGACGACCTGCGCGAGCCAGTGCTTGTGCTGGTAGATGTTGGCGATGTACTTACCGTCGGCCGTGGCCTGGTCGAGCTGGTTGCCGTCCTCGATGCCGACGGGCTTGATGGTGACGCCGTAGTCGGGGGCGATCTCCTCGTTGAGGTACTCCAGGATCCGGCGCTCGCTGGCGCTGCTGGCCTGGTAGGCGACCTCGAACTCGTTGGAGAAGTGGCTGCCGTCGACCGCCTGCGCGTCCGAGCCGCCGCCGGCGCGGACCAGGACGACGGCCGCGACGATCGCGACGACCAGGGCGCCGAGGAGCGGCAGCAGCCACTTCGGACGACCGCTGCCGAGCTTGATGTCGTCGGGGGCCCCGCCGCTGGGGGTGGCGCGGTGCTGGGTGGTGCTGGACATGGTGGTTCCTTTCGGGTGGGCGTGTCTCAGCACGCCCGAGCGTGTCCGAGGGTCGTAGGGAGAGGGACGACGGAGTCCGACGGGGTACGTCGGTCAGTGCTGCAGGGCGCGGACGGCGCGGTCGCCGCTGAACTGGATCACCTGCACGAGGGCGATCAGCAGCACGATGCAGCTGATCATGATGTTGTTGTCGAACTGCTGGTAGCCGTAGTTGACCGCCAGGTAGCCCAGGCCGCCGGCGCCGATCGCCCCGGCGATCGCGGAGTACTCGATCATCGCGATCAGGTTGATCGTCAGGGCGGCGACCAGCCCCGGCAGCGCCTCGACGAGCTGCACGCTGCGCACGATCTGCCAGGTGCTGCCACCGCTCGCGCGTCCGACGTCGAGCAGCTCGGGCGCGATGTCGCGCACGGCGCTCTCGACCAACCGGGCGAAGAAGGCGATGCCGGCCAGCGACATCGGGATGATCGCGGCCCGGATGCCGATCGTCGTGCCGACCACGAGCCGGGTGAACGGGATGATCGCGGCCATCAGCACCAGGAAGGGCAGAGACCGGCCGAGGTTGGCGACCCAGCTGATCGAGAGGTGCACGGCGCGATGCGGGGTCAGCCCGGCAGGCGAGGTGTTGAAGATCAGCAGTCCGAGCGGCAGCCCGAAGGACACCACGACGCTCATCACGATCGCCACCATCAGCGCGGTCTGGCCGAGGGCGGGGAGCAGCAGCTCGTGCACCTCGCTCCACGGCGTGCCCAGCACGAGCGCGCTCATGCGATCGCTCCCAGGTCGGACGCCGCCAGGCCGTTGGCCGCGAGGTCGCGCGAGCGGCCCTCGGCCGCGACCCCCGTCGCCACGACGCCGTGCCGGGCGAACGCCTCGGTCACGCGCCGGGCATCGATCGCGGGGTCCAGGCCGACGGTGAGACGACCGACCGGCTCGGCGCCCGACTCCTCGACGAGCGCGGTCAGCACCGCGACGTCGCTGCCGAGCTCGCGACCTACGCGCGCCGGCCACCGGGGGTCGACGTCGGCAGCGGCATACCTCAGCTGCCAGGTGCGCAGCCCGCCGCGACCCTGCGCGACCGGCAGCGGCAGCAGCGCGCGGGACAGGGCCGAGTCGGAGCGGCGTACGACGTCGGAGACGGCTCCCTGCTCGACGATGCGGCCCTGGTCGAGCTGGGCGACGACGTCGGCGACCGAGCGCACGACGTCCATCTCGTGGGTGATCACGAGGATCGTGACGCCGAGGTCGTCGCGCAGGTCGGCCAGCAGCTCCA
>WLIH01000427.1 GCA_009702305.1 Actinomycetota bacterium
CCTCCTCGGAGCGCAGCGCGCTCGCGACGAGCACGATCGCCACGACCACCAGGGCCAGGCCCATCACCAGGAGCAGGACCACGTCACACCTCCACCTTGACCAGACGGCTCATCCAGAAGGCGCCGATCGAGAGCCAGACGCCCGCCCCGATCAGCATGACCAGGCCGCGGACGTCGTCGAACAGGGGAGCGACGTAGTCGCCCTGCGTGAGGGTGAGGTAGATCAGGAAGAGCGGCGGCAGCCCGCCCAGGACGTACGCCGACAGCCGGCCCTCGGCGGAGAGGGAGGCGACCTGGCGGCGCATGTACTCGCGCTCGCGCATGGTCGCCGCGACCGTGTCGAGGAGCTCGGCGAGGTTGCCGCCGACCTGGCGCTGGATCTTGATCGCCATCACGACCCAGGCGAAGTCCTTGCTCTCGAAGCGCTCGGCGACGCCTTCGAGCGCCTCCTCCACGGACACCCCGAGGCGGGTCTCCACCAGCACCCGGCGGAACTCCGAGGACACTGGCTCGGCACCCTCCTTGACGATCGTGTCGACCGACTGGGCCAGCGAGAGGCCGGCCGAGAGGGCCCCCGACATCAGCTGCAGCGTGTCGGGCAGCAGCGAGTTGAACTTCTTGCGCCGACGCGAGCGGCGCAGGCCGAGGTAGAGCCACGGCCCGACGGCACCCAGCACGAGGAAGAGCAGGCCGACCGGCAGGCTGCCGGCTCCGGCGAGGAGCCCGACGAGGCCGCTGAGCAGGAAGACGCCGGCGTGGATCAGCAACCACTCGGCGGGCTTGAGATCGCTGCCGGAGCCGTCGAGGCGGGCGGCGATGCGGACCTCGAGACCCTTGTTGCGGCGCAGCACGTTGGCCGCGGCGTCCTTGGCCTGCGTCAGCGCCTGGTCGGCGTCGATGCGGGCGCCGGCGGCCTCGGAGCGCCCGGTCGTGCCGGCGGTGTAGGTGGCGACCCGGTCGGCGGGGCTCATCGGTGCGGCGGCGCGCGGCACCAGCGACATCAGCAGCACCACGAGGCCGACGGCCAACGCGCCGACGCCGACGTACATCACCCAGTCGGGCGCGGCCCAGCCGTCGTCGACGACGACCTGGTCGTCGACGTTGGACCCGCCGGCGACCGTGTCGGTGACGGTGGTGAACGCCTGGGCGACGATGGCGCCACCGGGGTCGGGCAGGGTGACGCGCACGGTGGCGTCGGTGGAGATCAGGTCGTCGGGCACCGCGGCCGTGACCAGCACCTGCCGGTCCAGGGCGTCGGCCTCGGCGGCGAACGTCTCCCCGAGAGCCGCGCTGTCGGCAGCGATCACGTCGCCGTCGCCGGCCGCTGCGAGACGGTCGAGGGCGCCGTTCTGCTCACCGGACTCCAGGGCGATGACGTCGACGAGCACCCCCGAGGCCTTGATCCGGTCGATGACCGACGAGACCGGGGTGTCGGAGGTGTCGGCGCCGTCGGAGAGGACGACCAGCTTGCGCTGGCCGTCGCTGCCGGCGAGGTCGATGGCCGAGAGGATGCCGTCGTAGAGGCGGGTGTCGCGCGAGAGGGTGAGACCCTCGACGACGGCCCGCACGGAGTCCCGATCGAGGGTGGGCACCTGCTCGGTGCGCACGTCGCCGGCGAACGAGACCACACCGATGTAGACGTCGGCCGGCACCGAGTCGAGGAAGGTCAGGGCTGCCTGGCGGGCCGCGTCGATCCGGTCGCCCGACATGGAGTTGCTGGTGTCGATGGCGAGGATCGCGGTGCGGCGTACGGCGTCGGAGGAGCTGGCCGGCACCGCGGTCGCCTCGACGGACTGGTCGGCGATCGTGACGCTCACCCCGTCCAGGTCGACGTCGCTGCCGACCGGCACGGACACCAGGATCTGGACACCGTCGTCGGTGGTCTCGACGTGGGCGATCGATCCGTCGGCGGCCAGGCCGGCCGAGGCCGACCCGAGCACCACCCCGGTCGCCAGCGCGGCGGCCGCGACGGTGCGGAGCAGGGCGTGGCGCAGGGACATCAGATCCGGTCCGTGGCGAAGAGCATGGGGTCGACCGTGACGTTGGAGTAGGCCATCTTCTCGAGGAACTTCGGGCGCAGCCCGGTCGAGCGCAGCCGGCCGAGGGTGCGTCCCTCGGCGTCGAAGCCCATCGTGTTGTCGAAGACGAAGATGTCCTGGAGCGTGATCACGTCACCTTCCATCCGCTCGACCTCGGTGATGTGGGTGATCCGACGCGTGCCGTCCTTGAAGCGCTTCTGGTGCACGATCAGGTCGACCGCCGAGGCCACCTGCTCGCGGATCGCGCGGATCGGCAGCTCCATGCCGGCCATCAGCACCATCGTCTCCATCCTCGACAGCGTGTCTCGGGGACCGTTGGAGTGCAAGGTGCAGATGGAGCCGTCGTGACCGGTGTTCATCGCCTGCAGCATGTCGAGGGCCGAGGCGTCGCGGACCTCGCCCACGATGATGCGGTCGGGGCGCATGCGCAGGGAGTTCTTGACGAGGTCGCGGATCGTGACCGCGCCCTTGCCCTCGATGTTGGAGGGTCGCGACTCCAGGCGGACGACGTGGTCCTGCTTGAGCTGGAGCTCGGCGGCGTCCTCGATGGTCACGATCCGCTCGTCGTCGGGGATGAACGACGAGAGCACGTTGAGGGTCGTGGTCTTCCCGGCGCCGGTGCTGCCGGAGACGATGATATTGAGGCGGCCGCGGACGCAGGCGTCGAGGAAGTCGCAGGTCTGCGGGCTCAGCGAGCCGAAGCTGATCAGGTCGGTGGCCGTCAGCGGGTCGGTGGCGAACTTGCGGATCGTCAGGGCGGATCCGTCGACAGCCAACGGAGGCACGACGGCGTTGACACGGCTGCCGTCGGGGAGACGGGCGTCGACCATGGGGGAGGACTCGTCGACGCGACGACCGATGCGCGACACGATCTTGTCGATGGTGCGGCGCAGGTGCGCCTCGTCGGAGAACTGCGCCGTCGCCGGCACCAGGCGACCGCTCTTCTCCAGCCAGATGCTCGCGTGTCCGTTGACCATGACCTCGGACACGTCGGGGTCGCGCAGGTAGGGCTCGATGGGGCCGTAGCCCAGGATGTCGTCGCTGATCTCCTGGGTGACGCGGGCCCGGTCGCTGTTGCTCAGCGGGCGGTCCTGGGACCCGAGCACCTCGGCCAGCACGCCCCGGACGCGCTGGTCGAGCTCGTTCTGGTCCATGTCGGCGTCGTACAGGTGTGGACCGAGCTGCTTGAGCAGCTCGACGTGCACGCTGCTCTTCAGCTCCTCGATACGGTCGCCCTGCTGGGTCGCGAGCGCCCGACGCTGGCCCAGTGCCGTGTCGGTGGTCGCCGCGGCGGCCGCGGTACGGCGCTGGTCACGGGCCGAGGCCGCCGAGGCAGCCGCCGAGGTGGCCGGGGCGGGGGA
>WLIH01000428.1 GCA_009702305.1 Actinomycetota bacterium
GGCCCCGCGCCGACCGCCCCGGAGCCGGCCGGACTCGAGCTGACCGGGTTCGAGCTGACCTGGACCGACGGCGCGGAGCCGGGTGCGGACGCGACCTGGGTCCCGGCCCTCATCCCCGGAGGCGTCCACGAGTCGCTGCTGGCCGCAGGGATCATCGAGGACCCCTACCGTGAGCAACTCGAGGCCTCGGTCGCCTGGATCGAGGACGCCACCTGGTGGTACCGCGCGAGCGTCGAGGGGATCGACGGGGCCGAGGCTGAGCTGCACTTCGCCTGCCTCGACACCTTCGCCGAGATCCGGCTCAACGGCGCAGTGGTGGGCTACGCGGCCAATCAGCACCGACCGCACGCGTTCACCGTGATCCTGGGCGCGACCAACGAGCTGCTCGTCCGCTTCAGCCCGCCACTCCCGGCCGCCCTGGCCTCGGTGGATCTCGCGGCCGAGGTCCAGCAGGTCAACGATCTCTTCGCCCGGATCCGACCCGACGACCCGCCGCTGGCCGATGACGCCATCGCGCTGCGTGCGGCCCGGCCGCAGGTGCGCAAGGCGACGTTCTCGTGGGGCTGGGACTTCGCGCTGCGACTGCCGTCGATCGGCATCCTCAGCCCGGTCACGCTCCGCTCGGAGGTCCCGGTCCTCGACGACCTGCACGTGCGCTACACCGACCTCGACCTCACCGCGCGGACCGTGCGGCTGCAGGTCACGGCCAGCACCCCCGCCCCCTCGACCGTCGAGGTGCTCGACCCCGACGGCGCCGTCGTCGCGACACTGCGCTCGGAGACGGCCGATCTGGATGTGGACCTGCCGCTGCGCGACGTACGCCTGTGGTGGAGCCACGACCTCGGCACGCCGGACCTCTACACCGTCCGGGTCACCTGCGGCGAGGTCGAGCGGGTCCTGCGGATCGGCTTCCGGACCATCGAGGTCGACCGCAGCCCCGACCCCGACGAGGACGCGCGGCACTTCCGCTTCGTGCTCAACGGGTTGCCGACGTTCGCCCGCGGCGCGTGCTGGGTGCCGCCGTCGATGCTCGTCGGCTCGATGACCGACGACACCACCACGTCGCTGGTCGAGCTGGCTCGCGACGGGGGGATGACGATGCTGCGCGTGTGGGGCGGCGGCGTCTACCCGAGCGAGGCGTTCTACGATGCCTGCGACCGCCTCGGGGTCATGGTCTGGCAGGACTTCATGTTCGCCTGCTTCGACTACCCCGACGACAGCGGCACGCTCGTCACGGAGACAGCGCTCGAGGCCGAGCACCAGGTGCGCCGACTGCGGCACCACGCCAGCCTCGCGCTGTGGTGCGGGGAGAACGAGGTGCAGGGGATCCACGAGATCGTCCACGGCGTCCTGCTCCCGCGCGACCGGGGCGCGGAGATCTTCCTCGAGGTGCTGCCGCAGGTCGTGCAGCGGCTCGACCCTGACCGGACCTATTGGCCCGGCAGCCCGTGGGCCGAGCGCGACGACGAGCTGCTCAACGGCACCCGCGACGGGGACCGGCACGCCTGGGAGGGCTGGCACGGCAGCGTCGTCGGGAACGTCGGCGGACCCACCGAGTTCGCCTCGATGGGCGAGAAGGTCCACTGGACGCGCTACGACCACGATCCCGGCCGGTTCATCAGCGAGTTCGGCATCCACGCCTCGCCCGAGCTCGCGACCCTGCGGCGATGGGTGGGCGACGCCGACATGTCCTTGGGGTCGGCCGCGCTCGAGCACCGCATCAAGGACACTCCGAAGACCAAGGGCTTCGACCTCATCGACTACGAGACGGGGCTTCCGACCACGGTCGAGGAGTACGTCGACGTCTCGATGGCCTGCCAGGCCGAGGGCCTCAAGCACGGCGTCGAGCACTACCGCCGTCGCCAGCCGCACTGCAGCGGCACCCTGGTGTGGCAGTTCAACGACCCGTGGCCGGGCCTGAGCTGGTCGGTGATCGACTACGACCTGGTCCCGAAGGCCGGCTACTACGCGCTGCAGCGGGCTTACGCTCCCGTGCTCGCGAGCTTCGCCGTCGTCGACGGCGTGGCCACGCTCTGGGTCAGCAACTCGGGCCACGAGCCGGTGTCGCTGGAGCTGACCGTAGGCCTCGGCGCGGTGTCCGCCGCCGAGCACTCCTCGCAGTCCCTGCACGTCACCGCTGCGGCCTACTCCTCGGTGCCGGTGTGGACCAGCCCGCTGCCGCTCGGGACCACCGACGTCGTCTGGGTGCGGGAGCGCTCCGGCCTGGTGCCGGCCAACCGCCGCTTCGGCGGTCGGCTCAAGGAGCTGCCGCTGTGCGACGCCGAGGTGTCGGCCGAGGTGCTCAAGCGTGCGGACGACCAGGCAGTCGTGCGGGTGTCCGCGGCGACGTACGCCTATGCCGTCCGGCTCCACGCCGACCACCCTGGGGTGCGGTTCTCCACGAACTACGTCGACCTGCTCGCCGGGGAGACGGTGGACATCGAGGTCACCGGCCTCGAGGCGGGCGCGCGGCTGTCCGTCGCGAGCTACCGCTCGCCGGCCGTCGAGGTGTCGTGACGCCGCTGCGGGTCGGACTCGTCGGTGCCGGCCCGTGGGCCGCGGGGTTCCACGCCCCGCTGCTCGCGGCCGGTCCGGAGACCGAGCTCGTAGCCGTGTGGGCCCGACGGCCCGAGGCGGCGGCTGCGTTGGCCCAGGCGCACGCAGCGCAGGCGGTCGACGACCTGGACGAGCTGGTCGAGCTCGTCGACGCGATCGCACTGGCGGTCCCGCCGGACGTCCAGGCCGACCTCGTGGAGCGGCTCGCGCCGTCAGGCCGGGCGCTCCTGCTCGAGAAGCCGCTGGGGCTCGATCTTGCCCAGGCCCAGCGGATCGCCGACGTGGTCGCGGCGCATGACGTGCCGACCATGCTTCTGCTGACCAACCGCTACAGCAGCCGGGTCCGCGCCTTCCTGGCCGAGGCCAGGAGCAGCTCGCCGATGGGGTCCGTGGCCACGACGGTCAACGGTGCGATCCTCGACGGTGGGCCCTTCTCCACCCCGTGGCGCCGTGAGCACGGGGCGCTGCTCGACGTCGGTCCGCACGTCCTCGACCTGATCGAGGCCGCCGTCGGACCGATCGACTCCGTGCGCGCCGACGGCGACCCGCTGCGGATGTGCGCCCTGACCGTCCGTCACGAGAGTGGCGCGGTCAGCCAGGCCACGCTGTCCCTGGTCTGCCCGGACACCGCTCGGTCGCCGTTCCGCGTCTACACCGCCACCGGACCGCTCGAGCTCGACCTCGTGCACGAGGGCGACACCGACGTCCATGGCACGATCCGGGCGGACCTGGCCCGGATCGCCCGGACCCGGGTGCCGCACGAGCTCGACGTACGGCACGGCCTGCACCTGCAGCGCCTGCTGCACGCCGCCGTCAGCTGACGGCGCCTTCCCACACGCC
>WLIH01000429.1 GCA_009702305.1 Actinomycetota bacterium
GAGGCGAGCAGCAGCAGCGGGAAGATCGCGACGAAGGCGTAGTAGCTGATGATCGCGGCGAGGTAGCTGCCCTGGTCGTCGAAGTACTTGTAGAGCACCGCCAACGGCACCGACAGCGGCGGGAATCGTCGTTGGAAGCGATCCGCACGCTCCACGACCCCCGGCACATCCCGACCTTATCCGGCCCGCGGTGTGCGCGGTCCGGGATCGGGCAGGGTCGGCATCTCGAGCCCGGTGCGGCGGCCCACGAGCGCCGCCCGACCCACCGAGGCGGAGCCGAAGCGGTCGCGCACCTGGTCGAGCGCGACGTCGAGGGCCGCCGCCTGCTGCTCCGCGACGAAGATCGGCAGCTCGAGCTGCTCCGAGCCCGCCTCGACCAGGCCCGAGATGGTGATGCCGAGCAGCGTGCAGCCGCGCTCCTCGATCAGCGGCCAGGCCGCCGACAGCAGCCCACGGCCCGTCTCGAGCCAGGTGGCGGTCGACGCGGTCGAGCGCGGGATGGTCGCCGAGCGGGTCACCCGGGTGAAGTCGTCGAACCGCAGCCGCAAGGTGAAGGTGCGCCCGATCCGTTCGCCGCCGCGCAGTCGCCGCGCCACTCGGTCGACGAGCCCGGCGAGCAGGGCATCGAGCTCGGCGCGACTGCGTCTGCCTCGGCCCAGCGCGCACTGCGAGCCGATCGAGCTCCGGCGCCGGCCCACCTCGATCGGTCGCGGGTCGCGCAGGTGCGCGAGCGCGTGCAGATGACGTCCGGCCGCCCGACCGACGGTGACCGCGAGCTCCTGCTCCTCCCTGCTCGCGAGCTCGCCGATGGTGCGGATGCCGTCGGCGTGCAGCTTGGCCGCCGTGATCGCGCCGACTCCCCACAGCCGCTCGACCGGCAGCGGGTGCAGGAAGTCCTCCTCACCCTCGGGCGGGACCCGCAGCAGGCCGTCGGGCTTGCAGACCGCACTGGCCACCTTGGCGAGGTACTTCGTGCGGGCGATGCCCACCGAGATCGGCAGCCCGACCTCCGCACGCACCCGGGCCCGGAGCAGCGCGCCGATCAGCTCGGGCTCCCCGACGAGGCGCCGCAGCCCGCCGACGTCGAGGAACGCCTCGTCGATCGAGACGCCCTCCACGAGGGGGGTCGTGTCGTGGAAGATCGCGAACACCTGCCGGCTCGCCTCGACGTACGCCGAGAAGCGCGGCGGCACCACGATCGCGGCCGGGCAGAGCCGAGCGGCGGCGCGCCCGCCCATGGCGGAGCGCACGCCGTAGGCCTTCGCCTCATAGCTGGCCGCCAGCACGACGCCTGCGCCGACGATCACCGGCCGCCCGCGGAGGCCTGGGTCGTCGCGCTGCTCGACCGAAGCGAAGAACGAGTCGAGGTCGGCGTGCAGGATGCTCGCCTCTCCACAGCCCGTCGTCGTCATGCTTGCCATCTTCGAACCCCTGTTCGACGATGGCAAGCATGACTCCACAGCCGTCAGTACGACTTCGGGAGCCCCAGCGAGTGCATCGAGACGAAGTTGAGGATCATCTCGCGGCTCACCGGGGCGATGCGCCCGACGCGGGTGGCCACGAGCAGCGCCGCCATGCCGTACTCCTGGCTCGCGCCGTAGCCGCCGTGCGTCTGCACCGCGCGGTCGACGACGTCGCAGGCCGCCTCGGCTGCGGCGTACTTCGCCATGTTGGCCGCCTCGCCGGCCGCCATCTCGTCGCCCGCGTCGTAGAGGGCGGCGGCCTTCTGCGTCATCAGGCGGGCCATCTCGATCTCGATGTAGGACATCGCGAGCGGGTGGGCGATGGCCTGGTGAGAGCCGATCGGCGCCTTGAAGACGGTGCGCTCCTTGGCGTAGGCCGTGGCCTTCTCGAGGGCGAAGCGCGCCAGACCGGTCGAGAACGACGCGCCCATGATCCGCTCGGGGTTGAGCCCGGCGAAGAGCTGGGCCAGCCCACCGTCCTCGTCGCCGACCAGCGCGTCTGCCGGCAGCCGCACGTCGTCGATGAACACCTGGAACTGGTTCTCCGGTGCGACCATCTCCATCGCGATCGGGGTGAACTCGAAGCCGGGCGCGTCCGTCGGCACGACGAAGAGGCACGGCTTGAGCTTGCCCGTCTTCGCGTCCTCGGTCCGGCCGACGACCAGCACGTTGCTGGCCTCGTCGACGCCGGAGATCCAGATCTTGCGACCGTTGAGGATCCAGCCGTCGCCGTCACGGCGGGCGGTCGTGGTGATGTTGTGCGAGTTGGTGCCGGCGTCGGGCTCGGTGATCGCGAAGGCCATGGTGCCGGTGCCGTCGCAGATGCCGGGCAGCCAGCGCTGCTTCTGCTCCTCGGTGCCGTACTTCGCGATGACCGTGCCGCAGATCGCGGGACTGACCACCATCAGCAGCAGCGGACAGCCCTGGGCCGCCAGCTCCTCGCAGACGGCTGCGATGTCACCGATGCCGCCGCCGCCCCCGCCGTACTCCTCGGGGATGTTGATGCCGAGGTAGCCGTTCTTCCCGATCTCCAGCCAGAGCTCGGTGGTCTTCTCCCCGGCCCGGGCCTTCTCGGTGAAGTACTCCCGTCCGTACTTGCCGGCCAGCTTGGCGACCTGCTTGCGCAGCTCCACGCGCTCCTCGGGCTCGGTGAACGTGCTCATGCTTCTTCTCCTTCGACGACGGCCAGGACCTCTCCGGCGGCGACCTGCACACCGGGCTTGACGTTGATCTCGGTGACGACTCCCGCGCCCGGGGCGCTCACCGTGTGCTGCATCTTCATCGCTTCCAGCACCAGCACGGGCTGGCCCTGCTCGACCGGCGCGCCTGCCTCGACCAGCACCGAGACCACGGTGCCGGGCATGGGCGCGAGCAGGCTGCCCAGCGCCACCTGGTCGGCAGGGTCGACGAATCGCGGCACGCGCAGGAGGGCGGTGTGCCCGAGCGGCCCGTCGACGTCGACGCGCAGACCGCGCACAGCCACGGCGTACGTCGCGCGCACACCGTCGATCTCGAGGGTGACCGAGTCCGCGGCGGCCGTCACGACCGTGACGCCGTCCACGGCGTACCCCCGACCGCCACCGAACCACTCGACCGTGCCGCTCTCGAACTCCGTGCGCTGCGGCTGCGAGACCACGTTGCGCCAGGCGACCGGGCTGCCGTGCTGGACGGTGCGGGTGGCCCGGCTGAGCTCGGCGAGCGCGATCGCCGCCGCGACCTGGGCGCCCCGGTCCGACACCGCGGCTGTCGACAGCACCTCGGTGCGGTCGAAGAAGTCGGTGCTCACCTCGCCGGCGAGGAACTCCGGCGAGCGCAGGATCCGCACCAGCAGGTCGCGGTTGGTCACCAGGCCGTGGAGGCGCGACTTCGCCAGGGCATCGGCCCGACGGCGAGCAGCCAGCTCGCGGGTCGGCGCCCAGGAGATCACCTTGGC
>WLIH01000043.1 GCA_009702305.1 Actinomycetota bacterium
GGCCGCGCGATCTGCGCCCTGTCCGGCGGTGTCGACTCCGCCGTCGCGGCTGCGATCGTGCAGCGCGCGATCGGCGATCGGCTCACGTGCGTCTACGTCGACCACGGCATGATGCGTCTCGGCGAGACCGAGCAGGTGCGTCGCGACTTCGAGGAGGTCTTCGACGACCTCGACGTGGTGGACGCCGCCGACCAGTTCCTCGACGCGCTGGCCGGGGTCACCGACCCCGAGGAGAAGCGCAAGATCATCGGGCGCGAGTTCATCCGCACCTTCGAGGCCGCGCAGGTCCGGGTCTTCGGCGAGGGCGTCGAGGGCGACACGGCCTACCTCGTGCAGGGCACGCTCTACCCCGACGTCGTGGAGTCCGGCGGCGGCGCGGGCACCTCCAACATCAAGTCCCACCACAACGTCGGCGGTCTGCCCGAGGACCTGAAGTTCGCCCTCGTCGAGCCGCTGCGCACGCTCTTCAAGGACGAGGTCCGCCAGGTCGGCGAGCAGCTCGGGCTGCCCTCGACGATGGTGTGGCGCCAGCCCTTCCCCGGCCCCGGCCTCGGCATCCGGATCATCGGCGAGGTCACCCGTGAGCGCCTCGACATCGTGCGCGCCGCCGACATCATCGCCCGCGAGGAGCTCACCCGGGCCGGTCTCGACCGCGACATCTGGCAGATGCCTGTCGTCCTGCTCGCCGACGTCCGCTCGGTCGGCGTCCAGGGTGACGGCCGCACCTACGGCCACCCGGTCGTGCTGCGTCCGGTGACCTCCGAGGACGCCATGACCGCCGACTGGGCCCGCCTGCCCTACGACCTGCTGGAGCGGATCTCGACTCGCATCACCAACGAGGTCCCCGAGGTCAACCGGGTCACCGTCGACATCACCTCCAAGCCGCCGGGCACCATCGAGTGGGAGTGAGCCGGGAGTGACACGGCTGCGCCGGATCCTCGCCCTCGTCGTCGCGACGGGTGCGCTGGTCGCGGCGCCACCGGCTCTCGGCTCCCGCGCCACGGCGGTCGAGGACCCGATCCCCACGCCCGACGGTCCGGCCGGCACCCGCACCTCCAAGTCGCTCGTGGTCGGCATCGACGGCGCCGGACTCGCGCAGATCCGCTCCGCGGACACGCCTGTCCTGCACGCGCTGATGCGCGGTGGCACCACCTCGCTGGCCTACCGCTACGGCACGGCTCCGGCCGGGCTCACGCAGGAGGCCGCCACCGTCTCCGGGCCGGGCTGGTCGACGCTGCTGAGCGGCGTGTGGCCCGACAAGCACGGGGTGCGCGACAACACCTTCGAGGGCAAGCGCCTCGGTGCCTGGCCCGACTACCTGAGCCGAGCCGAGGCGATCGATCCGACGCTGTCGACGTTCGCCGTGGCCGATTGGGACCCGATCGCCACGGCGAGCGCCGGCGGCCCGATCATCGGCGGTGGCGTCGACGTCCGGATCGGGCTCCGGTCCGACACGGACGGTCGCGGCTACGCCGTCAACGACGAGCGGAGCACCGACGTCGCAGCCCGCTACCTCGAGTCCCGTGGACCCGACCTGTCCTTCGTCTACCTCGGTCTGGTCGACAGCGTCGGGCACGAGCACGGAGCGGCCTCGGCGGAGTACGCCGCCGCCCTGGAGACCGTCGACGCCCAGATCGGCCGGCTGCTCGCCGCGATCCGCGCGCGCCCGACGTCTGCCGACGAGGACTGGCAGATCGTCGTCACCAACGACCACGGCCACACGGCCTCCGGCGGGCACGGCGGCAACACGCTGGCTGAGCGCCAGCAGTTCGTGATCGCGCAGGGCGGAGGGATCGCCGCCGGGGTGCGTCGCGACGACCTCAACGTCACCGACATCGTGCCGACGGCCTACGCGCACGTCGGGGCGCGACGCGCCTCCGGTCTCGACGGCCTTCCGGTCGGGACCGTGCGGCCCGACGACTTCGACCGGGTCCGTGGCTCGCTGCGCCCCCGGGTCGACGAGACCGGCATCCCGTCGAGCCGGCTCGGGTGGACCCCGACAGCGCCGCCCGGGTGGCGGGTCGACAACTCGCGGATGCCGCAGGGCGGCGTGCGCGAGTGGCGAGGATGGACGTTCGCCACCGATCCGTTCTGGACCTCGGCGCAGACGTCGCAGGGGCGGGAGAACTTCGTGCGTGCCCGCGGGGTGCTCGCCGTGGCCGACTCCGACGAGTGGGACGACGCCGATCACGGCCCCGGCCGTTTCGACTCGACGCTCGTGTCGCCGGCGTACGCCGTCGAGCCGGGCGCGGTCGAGCTGAGGTTCCAGACGCACTACCAGCAGGAGGGCGCCCAGCGCGGCCGAGTGCTGGTGTCCTTCGACGCTCGCGCGCCGCGCTCCGTGGCGACGTACTCCTCGAACGTCTCCGGCCCGCAGCGGCTCACCATCCAGGTGCCCCAGGGGGCATCCTCGATGCGGGTGCGCTTCCGCTACACCGGCGACAACGACTGGTACTGGGCGCTGGACGACGTCCGGCTCTCGTGAGCCGCGGCAGCTGACTGGACCAGTCCCAGCAGATCTTGCGAATCGCGTGCGTCGCGACGGGGGGATCGTCTACTCTCTTCTTCAGAACCGCTGGGGACCCGAGACCCCAGCGGTTCTGCTTTTCCCCGAAACCCGGTCCCGTTCAGGATCCGAGGGGTGCGATCACGTCGGCGTGGAAGCGCTCCATGCCGTCGATCTTCTGCTCGATCGACGCGTCGAGGCCGTGGTAGTAGGCCCACGGCATCGTCCAGACGTCGGTGACGCCACCCTCCTCGGCGGCGACGAAGTGCTCGGGCAGGAAGGCGTCCGACAGCGCGGTGATCACCTTGAAGTCGCCCGTGGCGCCGATCTCCGCGCGGATCTCGGCCAGCCGGGCGGCGTAGCCCGTCGCCTCGGCGATCGTGTAGATGTCGCCCATCCATCCCTGGTGGCGGGCGGCGCGGGCGTAGGCGACCTCCGAGAGGCCGCCGACATAGATCGGGATGTCGACGCTCGGGGTCGGCTCCATGACCAGGCGCGGCGCGGTGTAGAAGTCGCCCTCGAACTCGGTCCACCCGGGCTGCCACAGCGCCTTGATCAGGGCGAGACCCTCGTCGGTCCGCTTGCCACGCGTGCGGAACTCCTGCTCGAGCAGCTCGAACTCCTCGCGGCACCAGCCGACGCCGATGCCCAGCGCCACGCGGTTGTTCGAGAGGACCGCGGCGGTGCCGACTGCCTTGGCGACGGAGTACGGGCTGCGCAGGGGAGAGACGTAGACCGAGGTGAAGAACTCCAGTCGGGACGTGACCGCGGCGAGGTGTCCGATCAGGACCCACGGGTCGGGCCAGGGAGCGGAGAAGTCCCAGCGTCGCTTACCGTCCGGGGTGTACGGGTAGGGCGTCGCCAGCTCCTCGATGTCGACCACGTGGTCGGGCACCGCGAGGGCGTGGTAGCCGAGCTGGTCGGCTGCGACCGCGATCGGGGCGAGCTGGTCGACGGGCAGGAAGGCGGTACTGATCGAGAAGCGCACCCGCGCAGCCTAGGGTCGATCGGCAAGAACTGGAACACGTTCCACTTCTTGCGAGGGGTACGGTCAGCGGATGATGCGCGCGCTGCACCACCTGGACCTGTGGGTGGGCGACCCGGTGGTCGCCGCGGACGAGTGGGGGTGGCTGCTGGGCGAGATCGGCTGGGAGGTCGACCTCGACCAGCGCTCCTGGCTGCACCCCGACGGGACCTACGTCTTCCTCGAGCATTCGGCCGACCAGAGCGACGAGCCCTACGACCGGTTGCGATCGGGGGTCAACCACCTGGCCCTCACGGTCGAGTCGCGCCACCTGCTCGACCGGATCCGCGCCGAGTCGACCGCCCACGGCTGGCACGAGCTCTTCGCGGACCGCTACCCGCACGCCGGCGGCGACGCCCACACGGCGCTCTACCTGGAGAACTCCGAAGGGTTCGAGGTGGAGCTGGTCGTGGAGCAGTCGCCGCCGGACTGAGCGTGGTGGTGCCTACTTGTTGAAGATGCTGTAGCCACCGGGGCCGACGGCCAAGCCGACGATGATCAACACGATGCCCCACAGGGTCTCGCCCTTGAAGAGCTGGAAGATGCCAGCGACGACCAGGATGACGGCCAGGATCCAGAGCAGAAAGCCCATCGTGTATTCCTCCTTGATATGAGGCCCGACGGTGGGCCCGGAGGTTGGATACCCAACTGTTCGCGTCTCACTCCTCGGCGACGATGTGGACTGCGGCCTCCTCGGCGCTGGCCGCAGCGCCGTCGATCCCGACGTCGGTGCCGACCAGGGTCGCCTCGGTGTCCTCGCTCTGGCCCTGGTCCGGATCGACCAGTCGGCCGGCGCGCACGTCGCCCACCTCGCCGTCGTCGAGGTCCTCGCCCTCGCTCGCTGCGACGTCGTACGGATCCGGCTCGGGCACCTCCTGGGCCAGGCGCTGGTCGAGGCTCTCGCCCGTGGCCTCCTCGTAGGGCGTGTTGCCGAAACCCTGTGCGGCGGAGTAACCCTCGCGGGGGGAGTACCCCCGGTCCAGCTCGTCCTCGACGTCGCCCCCCTCCAAGGTGTCCGCCGGCGTCAGCTGGTCCTCGTCGTCGACGCTGTAGCCGTCGTAGATCTCCGCGTCGCCCTGGTCGCCCTGGTCGCCGATCGGCTGGTCCGAGTTGTCAGCAGTCATGGCGCCAGCCAAGCACGGCGTCCAAGCGCGCCATCGAAGCAGGATCAGGGGGGAGGATCAGGCGCGGCCGGCGTACGTCGTGGTGCGCTCGACGACCGGACGTCCGATGCCGGCGCCGATCTCGACGAGCTCCTCGACCGTCTTGGCCGAGCCGTGCTCGGAGCCGGCCA
Organism: Actinomycetota bacterium; assembly: GCA_009702305.1. Classification (GTDB taxonomy): domain Bacteria; phylum Actinomycetota; class Actinomycetes; order Propionibacteriales; family Nocardioidaceae; genus Nocardioides. The sequence continues at coordinate 4,825 of WLIH01000043.1, forward strand.
TCCGCGAGATGGTCTCCTCCATCAGCGTGCCACCGACGTCGTTGGCGCCGGCGCGCAGCATCGCGCGGGTGCCGTCGACGCCGAGCTTGACCCAGGACGTCTGGATGTTGGGGATCCGGCCGTGCAGGAGGATGCGCGCCATCGCGTGGACGGCGAGGTTGTCGCGCATCGACGGTCCGGGCCGGGCCACGCCGGCGAGGTAGATCGGCGCGCTGGTGTGGATGAAGGGCAGCGGCACGAACTCCGTGAAGCCGCCGGTCTCGTCCTGGATCCGGGAGAGCACCCGCAGATGGCCGACCCAGTGCCGGGGGTTGTCGACGTGGCCGTACATCATCGTCGACGTGGTCGGGATGCCGACCCGGTGCGCCGTCGTCACGATCTCGATCCAGGTGCGCGCCGGCAGCTTGCCCTTGGTCAGCACCCAGCGGACCTCGTCGTCGAGGATCTCCGCGGCCGTGCCGGGCAGCGAGCCCAGTCCGGCCTCGCGGGCTTTGATCAGGAAGTCCTCGATCGAGAGCCCGGTGCGCGCCGTGCCGTTGACGATCTCCATGGGGGAGAAGGCGTGCACGTGCATCTGCGGCACCCGCTGCTTGACCGCGCTCACGAGGTCGAAGTACGCAGTCGCCGGCAGCTCCGGGTCGATGCCGCCCTGCATGCAGACCTCGGTCGCACCCAGGTCCCACGCCTCCTCGGCGCGGTCGGCCACCTCGTCGAGCGAGAGCGAGTAGGCGTCGGCGTCGGTGCGGCGCTGGGCGAAGGCGCAGAAGCGGCAGCCGACGTAACAGACGTTGGTGAAGTTGATGTTGCGGTTGACGACGTAGGTGACGTCGTCGCCCACCGTCTCGCGCCGCAGCTCGTCGGCGAGCCGGCAGACCTCGCGCAGCAGGTCGCCCTCGGCGGTCATCAGCGTGAGGGCGTGCTCGTCGGAGAGCTGACCCGGGTCGGCCTCGGCAGCGGCCAGCGCGGCCTTGCCCTCGGCGTCGAGGTGGTGGCCGATGCCCGTGGAGGCGCCGGTCGTCAGCGAGGCCTCGCGGACCGCGTCCCAGTCGCCGTAGACGTCGGCGAAGTCGGAGCGCCGGTCGTCGGTGCGTCCCTCGCTGTCGACCGCTGCGTGGAGGTCGGTGCGCCCGACGCTCGCGAAGCCGCCGTCCGGCTCCTGCCACGGCAGCCCCGAGGGGCGTACGCCCGGACGGGCCAGGCCGTCGTCGGTCGCCAAGGCGGCCACGTGTCCGGATACCCGCGGGTCCAGCCAGGGCTCGCCCGCGCGGACGTACTCCGGGTGCACCGTGAGCCGCGCCCGGAGCTCGAAGCCGCACTGGGCGGTGACCTCGGTGAGTCGCTCGAGCGAGGGCCAGGGCCGCTCGGGGTTGACGTGGTCGGGCGTCAGCGGCGACACGCCGCCCCAGTCGTCGACCCCGGCCTCCAGCAGCGCCCGGCACTCGGCCAGGTCCACCAGGTTGGGCGGGGCCTGGATGCGGGCCTTGGGGCCGAGCACGATCCGGGTGACCGCGATCGTGGCGCGATACTCGTCGAGGTCGAGGTCGTCGCTGTGCCGCATCGCGGTGTCGGGCTTGGCGCGGAAGTTCTGCACGATCACCTCCTGCACGGAGCTGAACTGCTGCGAGACGGCGCGCAGCGCGAAGATCGTCTCCGCCCGCTCGGCGAGGGTCTCGCCGATCCCGACCAGCAGGCCGGTGGTGAAGGGGATCGAGAGCCGCCCGGCGTCCTCGAGCACCCGCAGCCGCACGGCCGGGTCCTTGTCCGGGGAGCCGTAGTGGGCCTCGCCCTTGGTCTCGAAGAGACGGCGCGAGGTGGTCTCGAGCATCATGCCCATCGACGGCGAGACCGGCTTGAGGCGGTTCATCTCCTCCCAGGTCATGACACCGGGGTTGAGGTGGGGGAGCAGCCCCGTCTCCTCCAGCACCCGCACGGCCATCGCGCGGACGTAGGCCAGCGTCGAGTCGTAGCCCTGCTCGTCGAGCCACTGCTGCGCCTCGGGCCACCGATCCTCGGGACGGTCGCCCAGGGTGAAGAGCGCCTCCAGGCAGCCGAGCTCGGCGCCCTGCGTCGCGATCTCGAGGATCTCGTCGGGGGAGAGGTACATCGCGTGACCGGCGCGGGCGAGCTGGCCCGGGCTCTCGACGAACGTGCAGTAGTGGCACCGGTCGCGGCAGAGCTTGGTGACGGGGATGAAGACCTTGGGGGAGTAGGTCACGATCCCGGGACGCCCGGCAGCCACCAGGCCGGCGTCGCGGACCCGCGCCGCGACGACGCTCAGCCGGTCGAGGTCCTCGCCGCGAGCCGCCAGCAGCACGCTCGCCTCGGCCAGGTCGAGCGCGGCCCCGCGCTCCGCGCGCGCCAGGGCGCGGCGTACCTGCTGGGGGGTGGGCGACTCGCTCATCAGGTCAGGCTAACCGCGGGTGGGCCGGGGGGATTCCCCGGCCCACCGCGTGGTACGTCGTGCGCTCAGACCTGCGTCGTCACCGGGGCCGGCGTCGGCGCCGAGGTGTCGGCCGGGCCCTGGTCGAGCTTGCTCGGCCACCAGATCTTCTCGCCCAGGTCGAGGTTGATCGCGGTGACCAGGACCGAGCGGACGATCATGGTGTCGAGCAGCACCCCGAGGGCCACGGCGACGCCGAGCTCGGCGAGGAACACGAACGGGATCGTGCCCAGCACCAGGAACGTCGCCGCCAGCACCAGACCGGCCGAGGTGATCACGCCACCGGTCGAGCCGAGGGCGATCAGCGAGCCCTGGCGGGTGCCGTGGAGCACCGTCTCCTCGCGGACCCGGGTCATCAGGAAGATGTTGTAGTCGATGCCCAGCGCCACGAGGAAGACGAACGCGAACAACGGGAACCCGGGGTCGGAGCCGGCGAAGCCGAAGACGTACTCGAAGAGCAGCGCCGACAGCCCGAGAGCCGCTCCGAAGGAGAGCACGACGGTGGCCATCAGGATCAGCGGCGCGACCAGCGCCCGCAACAGGAGCACCAGGATCAGGAACACCACGATCAGCACGATCGGGATGATCACCTGGTTGTCGCGGTTGGAGGCCACCTTCGTGTCGAGGTAGAACGCCGACCCGCCGCCGACCTCCGCGCCCGCACCGTCGACGGCGTGCACTGCGTCGCGGGTCGCCTCCACGATGTCGAAGGCCGCGGTCGAGGAGATGTCCTCGTTGATCGTCGCCTCGAAGTAGGAGCGGGAGTCCGAGATCGGCTGGGCGGGAGTCGGCGTGCCGAGGCCGTCGACGCCGGCGAGCGACGCCTCGACAGCCTCGACCTGGTCGGTGTCGGCGACCACCTGCACCGTGTTGGAGTTGTCGACCATCCCGTGCTCCACCAGGACCTTCTGACCCTTGATGGAGTCGAACTCCTTCGTGTACGTGTCCTCGGTGGATAGCCCGGAGGTGTTCAGGGTGAACAGGCCGAAGCAGGCCACCACGAGCAGACCGGCGGTGACGACCCAGACCCGACGCGGGTGCGGGCTGATCCGGGTGCCCACGCGGGACCAGAAGCCGGAGCTGTTGGGCTCGTCCGAGCCGAACGTCGGACGGATCGGCCAGAACATCCAGCGCCCGGCGATCACCAGGAGGGCCGGCAGCAGCGTGACCATCACCAGGAAGGTGACGGCGACGCCGACGGCCAGCACCGGGCCGAGGCCGGCCGTGGAGTTGAGGTCGGCGAAGACCAGGCAGAGCAGACCGACCACGACGGTGGCAGCACTGGCCAGGATCGCCGGCGCCGCACGGTGCAGCGCGAAGGCCATCGCCTCGTGGCGGTCCTCGTGGCGGCGCAGCTCCTCGCGGTAGCGCGCGGTGAGCAGCAGGGCGTAGTCCGTGCCGGCGCCGATCACCAGGATGCCGAGGATGGACTGGCTCTGGCCGTTGACGGTGAGGTCGGCGTACTTCGCGAGCAGGTAGACCACCCCGCCGGAGACCATGTAGGCGAAGGCGGCGCTCACGATCGGCAGCAGCCACAGGATCGGGCTGCGGTAGGTGAAGAGCAGGATGATGATGACGACCGCGAAGGTGGCCAGGATCAGGTTGGTGTCGATCCCCTCGAAGGCCTCGGCGGCGTCGGCGGCCTGCCCGCCGTAGCCGGCCAGGTGGACGGTGGCGCCGTCGATCTTCGCGATCTCGCGGATCTCGTCGGCGGCGTCGGGGATGTCGGCCCAGCCGTTGCTGCCGAAGTTGAAGGTCACCGTCGTGACGGCGACCTCGCCGTCCTCGGAGACCCCGCCCATGCCGACCGAGTCGAGCGCGGCCGGGTCGAGGACCTTGCCGGTGACGCCGTCGATCGTGCTGATCTCGCCTGCCTGCTCGCTGATCGCGGCCAGGTCGGCGTCGCTCAGCCCGCCGGGCTTGTCGTAGACCACCAGGGTCGGGATGTTGTTGGGGTCGACGGTGTCGGACAGCTCGTCGGCCACCTTGGTGGACTCGGCGCTGCCGGGGAGCCAGGACGCGGCTTCGTTGTTCTGGACGTCGGTGAGCTTCGAGGCGAAGCTCCCCGCGACCATGACGATGAGGATCCAGGCTGCGAGGACCAGCCACTTGGTGACGCGGCCGGTCAGCTTGCCGGCGATCTGACGATGCATAGGGAGGACTCCATCAGAAGGTGGGGACAGTCGGCATCAGGGTTTCCCCTGATGGACTGGCGAGGAGCCCGGAATTCATCGGTCCGGGCGCGCGGGTGGGCTAGACCCGCAGCACCATCGGCACGACGACCTGCTCGGCGTACTGACGCATCCGGGCGGGATTGTCCAGGCTCGGGCCGGCGTCCGGTGTCAGCAGCAGGGACTGCGTCAGCCGGGCGAGGGTGATCGCCAAGGCGGCGACGTCGTCGGGCAGCTCGTCGCTCGGGGCGGCGCCGGCCCGGTGGACGCGCAGGGCCCGGACCCGGTCGGCCACCAGCCCGGCCGACAGGGTGAGCGCCGGGCCGGCGCCGAAGGTCAGACCGACGAGGGTCTCGTCGCGGTCGACCTCCAGCAGCCGCTGCAGCAGCTGGTTGTCCCGCACCGCGGTGAGCGTGGTGACGAAGAAGGTCACGACGTACTCGACCGCGTCGAAGTCGGGTGCGTCGGTCCCGGGCTCCGGCACGTCGCCGATGGTGGCCTCGATTTGGGCGAGCACGCTGCTCGTCTCGTGGAGCAGGGCGGCGGCCACGATCTCGCTCTTCGTGCCCAGGCGTCGGTAGAGCGTGGCGCGGTTGACGCCGGCCCGGCGGGCGATGTCGTCGGCGCTGGTGCGTCTGATGCCGACGAGGGCGAACTGCTCGAGGGCCGCGACCAGCAGGGCGTCGTCGGTCTCGACTCCGGGCACGATCACTCCTTGCGACAATGCGACAAATGATGCTTCAGTGTTGCACATGAGCGGACGACCGGTGACCCTGGCCGACTTCATCGGCGAGCACATGCTGCTGCTCGGCGCCGGCTCGACCGTGATGTACCAGTTGGCGATGAAGGGTGTCGGGCTCGGGGTGGCCGAGCACAGCACCACGCTGGCCAGGCCGGTCGACCGGCTGCGCACCACGCTCACCTACGTCTACGTCATGGTGCTCGGCTCCGCGGAGGAGAAGGCGCAGATCGCCCGCCTGGTCA
>WLIH01000430.1 GCA_009702305.1 Actinomycetota bacterium
CGCACCCCATCAGGGCGAGGATCTCGCGCAGCGAGTCGCCCGGTTGGGTCGTCTGCGACGGCCAGTCGCGGACCAGCACGGTGCCGCCCGTGACGGCAGCCAGCGCGAGGAACGGCGCGGCGTTGGAGAGGTCGGGCTCGATGGTGTGGTCGACGGCCCGCACGGGGCCGGGGGAGACCGACCACCGGTTGGCCTCGCTGTCGTCGACCTCGACGCCGTGCTCGCGCAGCATCGCGACCGTCATGTCGATGTGCGGCAGCGAGGGCACGGGCTTGCCGTCGTGGCGTACGTCGACGCCGTGGTCGTAGCGCGCACCGGCGAGCAGCAGCGCCGAGATGAACTGCGACGACGCGGAGGCGTCGAGCACGACGGTGCCGCCGGCGACGGCTCCGGTGCCGTGGATGGTGAACGGCAGACCCCCGCGGTCGCCGTCGTCGACCTCGACGCCGAGGCCGCGCAGCGCGTGCAGGACCTCGCCGACCGGACGCTTGCGCATATGCGGGTCGCCGTCGAAGGCCACCGACCCCGACGACAGGGCCGCCACCGGCGGCACGAACCGCATCACCGTGCCGGCCAGGCCGCAGTCGACGGCCGCGTCGGCCCCGAAGCGGCCCGGGGTGACGACCCAGTCCTCACCCGAGGTGTCGACCGTCGAGCCGAGGTCGGTGAGGGCTCGCGCCATCAGTGCCGTGTCGCGCGAGCGCAGCGCCCGGCGTACGACGGAGGGACCGTCGGCCACCGACGCCAGCAGCAGCGCGCGGTTGGTGAGCGACTTCGATCCCGGGAGCGAGACGCTCGCGTCGACCGGCCCGTGCGCTCGAGGCGCCGGCCACGGGTCGGGGATCGTCGCAGCCGTGGTCACGGGCCGCAGACTACCGGCGCACGCGGGTGAGCCGCGTCAGCCGAGCTTGGCCTGAGCGGTCCGCTTGAGCAGCTTGGCCTCGCGACGCGCGTCCTTGGCCGCGCGCCGGGCGCGCCAGGCGACGCCGGGCTTGCCGTCGGTGTCGCCCGCGGCGATCAGGAAGCCGCCGATCAGGGAGAGGTTCTTGACGAACTGCAGCGTCTGGGCCTTCTTGGCCGCCGGCTCGCTCTCGGCCCAGAAGGCGTGGCCGGCCACCGTCGTCGGCACCAGGGAGGCCGCGATGACAGCGGCGGAGAGACGGGGCGCGCGCCCGGTGGCCAGCGCGAGGGCCGCGCCGATCTGCACGCCGGCGTTGAGACGCACCAGGCTCGCCGTGTCGCTCGGCAGCGGGATCCCGGCCTGCTGGACGGCCGGGACGACCCGGTCGGTGACCCGGGCGGCCTTCGTGGTCAGCATGTCGGTGTTGCGCAGCGCGTTCTGGGCGCCGTAGAGGATGCCGGCGGCGAGAAGGGGACGGGCGATCAGGCGGCTCACGGTCATGGCCCGTTCCTACCCCATGCCTGGTCAGGTCAATCCGGGCCGGACCCGGCCGGCAGCCCGGTCAGCCCGGTCAGCCGGCGAGGACGACCGAGCTCTCGTCGTTGTCGGGCTGCGGGTCGTCGTGGCTGCTCGAGGCGACGGTGAAGGTCAGCGTCGTCCGGACCCCCGGCGCCGGGACGGCGCGGAACACGAAGGCCGCTGCCCCGCTCTCGATGCGGCACGTCGCGGTGCCGACCTGGATCAGGCCGCAGCGGGGATCGAGCGTCAGAGCCAGTGCCGGCTGGTCGGAGCGCACCAGCAGGGTGCCGCTCCCACCCTCGGCGAGCCCGGCCACGTCGGCCACGACCCGCCAGGTCAGGCCGACCTGGGTGGAGGCGCTGGCGCGCACCGAGAGGTCGGACCCGGCGGCCTCGCTCGGGGTCGGGTCGGTCGGCACCTCGCTGGGCACCTCGCTGGGCACCTCACTGGGCACCTCACTGGGCACCTCACTGGGCACGTCGCTGGGTGCCGGCGCGGACTCGGTGGGCAGGTCGGTCGGCAGGTCGGTCGGCACCGGTGCGACGACGGGCTCGAGCACCGGCTCGCCCAGTGCGGGCGCGGACGCGGTGGCGCGGGAGGCCAGGGAGGTCGGGCGCGAGGCGGAGACCGCGACCGGTGCGCTCGGAGCCGCGATGGTGCGGTCCGAGACCGGTGCGGGGTCGTGCCGGGCGACCCCGACCACGACACCGCTGGTCACCACGACGGCGGTCACCCCGGCGGCAGCGGTCGCCGGGGCGTTGGCCAGGGCGAGGTCGCGGAGCCGGCCGACGACGACCATCAGTGCGGACGACGCGGACACCCCGGCGCCGGCTGTCGTGAGGGCATAGCCGGCGGCCGCGCCGCCCAGCACCAGCGGCCCGATCAGGGCGCCGAGACCGGAGTTGACCTCGCAGAGCTCGAGGTAGACACCCGCGCATCGACGGCACTCGCGCAGGTGGGACTCGACCACGGCGCTGTCGCGTCGAGCACTCGCTCCCCGCACGTAGGCGCCGAGGTGGCGTTGCGTCGTCGCGCACCCGTCGTCGTCGCACTCCTGCGCGTGCACGGTGAGGAAGGCCTGGCGCAGCCCCTCCCTCGCGCGGTAGGCGAGTGCCGCCACGGAGTTGGCCGACATGCCGAGCAGCGGCGCGATGTCGCCGGGCTTCTGGCCCTCGACCTCGGTGTGCCAGAGCACCAGTTGCCAGCGCTCGGGCAGCGAGGCGAAGGCCTGCGCCGCGGCGGCGTTCTCGAAACCGGCGACGGCGGTGTCGTGGAACGGCACGCCCGGGTCGTACGCCGCCAGGTCGTCGGTCGGGCGCACCCGCTGGGTCGCGCGGATCCGGTCGACGTGCAGGCGGCGAAGGGCGGTGAGCAGGTAGGCGCGGAACGCCAGGTCGGGCCCGCCGCCGCGTTGCAGGACGGCGAGCACCTTAGCGAACGCCTCGGAGACCAGGTCGTCGACGTCGCCGGCGGAGACCAGCTGACGGGCCAGTCGACGGGCCGCCTCGACATGGCGCTCGAACAGGTCGCCGTACGCGCCCAGGTCGCCCTCGCGCACCGCGGAGATCAGCGTGTCGTCGCTGATCTCGTCGGTGCGGGCGCCGCCCTCGGCGGCCAGGGCGCTCATGGGGTCCATTCAACGACCTGCGTGCCCGCACCGATACCCGAACGCGCAGGTTGGTGCCTGGTCCAGACGTCTCCGAGATCGACGTCCCGACCCGCGTCATGGTCCGGGCCGAGTCGCGTCCCATCACCGACACGACGTTCGACGGACAGGAAGGGAGGACCCGTGGGGATCCTGGCAGCTCGGGCACGCCAGGCCACGGTCGATCCCGAGGCGAGGTCGGAGCCACCCGGCGCTGCGGCGCTCAGGGTGGTAGGGGAGGCCCTCGCCACGAGGTCGGGGTCCGTCGAACGATGTCGGGAGGCCGGCCGCGAGCTGGCGAGTGACGGAGTGTGCCTGGGGGAGGCAC
>WLIH01000431.1 GCA_009702305.1 Actinomycetota bacterium
CACCAGCGAGCTGGTCACCAACGCCCTGGTGCACGCCCGGCCACCGATCGAGCTCTCGCTGCGCCGCTCCGGGCAGGAGGTCGTCCTCGAGATCCGCGACCGGGCCCTGCTGCGCCCGCGCCGCCAGCGCCCCGACGAGGCCGACGAGCACGGTCGCGGCCTCAACATCGTGGAGGCCGTCTCCGACGCCTGGGGCTCGCGGCCCTGGCCCGGCGGCAAGATCGTCTGGTCCAGCCACAGCTGGTGACGGCTCGGCCGGGACTGCCGAGGTAGTCCGACACCAGGGCGCCCTTCTCGGACCCCCGCAAGGGCGCTGGTGTGTCGGACTATCCCGTCCGGGGTGCTGGGGCGGCTGGCTAGATTCGAGGCCATGGCCCTCACGACTGTGCTCGACGCCGCTCTCGACCGCGCGGTGGCGCCGGGCTACACCCGTCTCGGGTCGAGCCTGCGGCGCCGCTGGTGGCCCGCCGACCCGGAGCCCGGCTGCCTCGTCGGTCGTCGGGTGCTGGTCACCGGGGCCACCTCGGGGATCGGGGAGGCGATGGCGGCGTCGTTCGCGGAGCTCGGCGCGACGGTGCACCTGCACGGCCGCAACCCTGCCAAGGTCGCGGCATCGGCGCGCGCGCTGCGCCTGAGTCACCCCGGGGCCGAGGTGGTCGAGGAGATCTGCGACATCTCCGATCTCGACGCCGTCCGGACCTGGGGCGCCGAGCTGGCCGAGCGCCTGCCCGCCCTGCACGGGGTCGTGCACAACGCCGGGACCATGACCCGCGAGCGCACCGAGAGCGCCCAGGGCCACGAGATGTCGCTGGCCGCCCACGTGCTCGGGCCGCACCTGCTCACGCACCTGCTCGCGCCGACGCTCGCCGTCGAGCCGGCCAGTGTGGTGTGGATGAGCTCGGGCGGCATGTACGGCGCGGGGTTGCGCACCGCCGACGCCGACGAGATCGAGTACCGCACCGGCAGCTTCAACGGCGTCCAGGCCTATGCGCGCACGAAGCGGATGCAGGTCGTGCTGGCCGAGGCCTGGGCGCACCGACTGGCGCCGGACGCGACCCTGGTGACGAGCATGCACCCGGGCTGGGTGCGCACGCCCGGGGTGAGCGAGCACCTCCCGGCGTTCGACCGGATCACGCGGCCCACGCTGCGCACACCCACCGACGGCGCCGACACGGCGGTGTGGCTGGTGGCGACCCGCCCGGAGTCGCACGCGCCGCACTTCTGGCACGACCGCGCCCAGCGGCCGACCACGGCCGGCTGGCAGCGCGACGAGGACCCGGCTCGGGTCGCGAGCCTGGTGTCGTACGTCGCCGAGGCGACCGGCACGCCGCCGCTCGCCTGACCCGCGGGATACTCACGTCGTGAGCAGACGAGTGAAGAGCGGGCTGCTGGTCGTCGTCCTGCTGCTGATGGTCAACCTGCCCCTGGTGCAGTCGACCTGGCACCGCTGGCAGCTGGACAGCGACGGCGTGCGGGTCGCCGCGCCCGCGGTGCCGCTGCCCGACGCCGACCCGGCCGACCGGCTGCTGAGCGTCGACCTGCCCGACGGGCTCGACGCGGTGTCCGGACCCACCGGGGTGCCGATGGAGCCGGCGGCCTACGACGCCGCTCTGGACTCGGGCACGGTCGACGTGGTCTACCTCGAGGACGATCCCGCGATCTACCGCATCGAGGGCCGCGAGCGCGGCGTGCCCGGCTGGGCCTACACGCTCGGCGCCAACGCGGTGCTGGTGCTGCTGGCCGTCGCGTTCTGGCGGCTGCGCGGGCGGCTGCGGCCGCGCCTGGTGCTGGTCGCGACCCAGGACCTGGTCCGTCTCGACGCCGGCGGAGACGTCGCGACGCTGGAGCGGATCGAGATGACGACCTACCGCGTGCGGGGCGAGGTCACGGCGGCCGAGGACTCGGTGCTGGAGCTGCAGGTCGGCGACCGGCGGGTGCTGGTGGAGCTCGACGGCCGGGCGGGCGACGTGCCGGTCGGGGCATCGGTGGAGGTCGTCGGCACCATGGTGGGCTGATCCACCTGCCCGTCGGGCTGGCGTGCGCTGGCACACTGGCGCCATGACCTCCCTCCAGGACTTCTCCGCCACGAGCATCGACGGCCAGGACGTCGACCTCGGCACGTACCAGGGCCAGGTCGTGCTGGTCGTCAACACCGCCTCGCAGTGCGGCTTCACGCCGCAGTACCAGGGCCTGCAGCAGCTGCAGGACACCTTCGCCGATCAGGGCTTCAGCGTGCTCGGCTTCCCGTGCGACCAGTTCGGTCACCAGGAGCCGGGCGACGACGCGGAGATCGCCGGCTTCTGCGAGCGCAACTTCGGGGTGTCGTTCCCGCTGTTCTCGAAGATCGAGGTCAACGGCGACGGCGCGCACCCGCTCTACCGCTGGCTCAAGAGCGAGAAGGGCGGTCTGCTCGGCTCGAAGATCAAGTGGAACTTCACGAAGTACCTCGTCGGCAAGGACGGCCAGGTCATCGGCCGCTACTCGCCGACGACGAAGCCCGAGAAGATCAAGGGCGACATCGAGAAGGCACTGCGCGGCTGATGGCCCGCTTCACGGCCGAGACCACCGCGACGGCCGTGGTGCCAGCGGGGCGCGAGGAGATCTGGGCGATCCTCACCGATCCCGACCGGCTGGCCAGCCTGATCCCCTTCCTGCGGCGGATCACCCCCGACGGCGAGCACTGGCGCTGGGAGATGAGCGGGATCGACGTGCTCGGCCTCAAGGTCGCGCCGACGTTCACCGAGAAGATGACCTTCGTCGACCTCGAGCGCATCGACTTCCGCCACGACCCGCCCGCGGACGCGAGCGAGCGGGCCGCCGTGGAGGGGTGGTACGTCCTCGAGGAAGCCGACGACGGCACCCGGCTCTCGACGGGCATGGAGATCACCCTCGACCTGCCGCTGCCGGCCCTCTCGCGCAAGGCGGTCGTCGCGACCATGAAGGGCGTGATCGGCTCGATGGGCGACCGGTTCGCCGCCAACCTGCTGGCCGAGCTCGGGGTCTGAGCGGGTCCGGTCCGTTGCTGGGATACCCGGCTGACCGGGTATCCCTGGTGTTGGCACGGACTGCACCACGTGCCAACACCAGGGAGTGCCCGCCCGGTGGGGCGGGAGTGACGCTCAGGCCTGCTGCGGCAGGCCGCCCGTGACGTCCGGCTCGCGGGCGGGGGTGGCCAGGTGCGGGCGGTTGAGCTTCTCGCCCTCGACGTCGACGTCCGGCAGGATCCGGTCGAGCCAGCGCGGCAGCCACCACGCCTTCTCGCCGAGCAGGTACAGCACCGCCGGGATCAGCACCATCCGCACGATGAAGGCGTCGAAGACGACCGCCACCGCGAGCGCGAAGCCGAAGGACTTGATCACCGGGTCGTCCTCGAGGATGAAGCCG
>WLIH01000432.1 GCA_009702305.1 Actinomycetota bacterium
ACCCGGTCGCCGTCGAGGTCGAGCACCTGAAGGTGGAAGGGCTCGAAGTGACCCTCGGGCATCCGCATGTAGAGCCCGAACGCCGGCTGGCCGTTGGCGCGGGTCGCCAGCATCGGCATGTCGTGGTGGCCGCCGGGGCACTGGGTGCCGATCAGGTCGCCGATGTTGGTGGCGCCGACGTACCACCCGGTGAAGGGCGGCATCTCCCAGATCGCCTCCGCCTTGAGCATGGCGACGATGGCGGAGACGTCCTTGCGCCAGAAGGCGTCGACGTAGCGGTCGAGCAGCTGGTGCTGGGTCGGGGTGAGGTCGGTGACGACGGTGTCCTCGGTCAGCCCGCGCTCGCTCATCTGCGCGTGAGCACGCTGCAGCGCCGAGTTCACGGCGGCGGTCGTGGTGTCGAGCGCCTCGGCGACCTCGGCGGCCGACCAGCGCAGCACGTCGCGCAGGATCAGCACCGCCCGCTGGCGCGCCGGCAGGTGCTGCAGGGCGGCGACGAAGGCCAGCCGGATCGAGTCGCGCTCGGCGACGACCACCGCGGCGTCCGGCACGGGCTCGAGCCAGGCGATCTCGTGGTTCTCCTCCAGCGCGTCGCCGGCCATCTGGTCGACGGTGCCCAGACCCGCGGGCATCGGGCGCCGCGGGCGGCCCTCGAGGTTGGTCAGGCAGACGTTGGTGGCGATCCGGTAGAGCCAGGTGCGCACCGAGGAGCGGCCCTGGAAGTCGGCCGAGGCCTTCCACGCGCGCAGGAAGGTCTCCTGCACCAGGTCCTCGGCCTCGTGCACCGATCCGCTCATCCGGTAGCAGTGCGCCAGCAGCTCGCGCTGGTAGCGCTCGGTGAGGGTCGGGAAGTCGTCGAGCTCGGTCGTCGTCTCGCTCACTCGCGTGCCTCGCTCCGTCTGCGTGCTCGTCATCGGTCGCTCCCCTGCCGGTGCCAGTGTCTCTCGGACGGGCAGACCCGGCCAGGGGCCTGGACTCATCGGCACGACGGCAGCGACTTCTCCACCAGCTCGAGAGCCCGGGCGGCGAGGGGCGCGACGAGCAGCCGGTCGACGGGCACCAGCCCGACGCGCGTACGTCGGTCGAGCAGGTCGTCGACGTCGGCGGCGCCCTCGTGGGTGATGGCGAAGACCAGCTCGGCGAGGGTGACCGGCAGGTGCTCGGCCGCCGGTGCGAGCAGCTCCTCGTCGCTCAGGCCGGTGACCTCGCGGGCGTTGGAGAGCACCAGCTCGGCGTCGGTGCCGAAGCGGCGCACGAGCCGGGGATCGCTCTCGAGCCCGGCGAGCACCGAGCGGTCGGCCGCTCCGAGCAGGGGCAGCCGGCGGGTGAGGCACGGCGTCGCCTCGAGCCCGGCGTGGGCGACCGCGGCGTCGACCGCGTCCTCGGCCATCCGTCGATAGGTCGTCAGCTTGCCGCCGACGACCGTCACCACCCCGGTGCGGCTGGTCAGGACGGCGTGCTTGCGCGAGAGGTCGGCCGTCGACCCGTCGGCGCTGTCGATGAGGGGACGCAGCCCGGCGTAGGCGCCGACCACGTCGTCGCGGTGCAGCGGTCGCGCGAACGCCGCCGACACCACGTCGAGCAGGAAGCCGATCTCCGGCTCGGTCGGCTCCGGCACGTCGGGGATCTCGCCCTCGGCGGGCTCGTCGGTCAGACCGACGTAGACGGTGCCGTCGGGCTGGGGGAGCACGAGGACGAACCGGTTGGACTCGCCGGGCACCGGCGCGAAGACGCTCACCTGCAGGCCGGGCACGCTCTCGGCGCGCAGCACCAGGTGGGTGCCGCGGCTGGGCCGCAGGGTGACCTCCTCGACCAGGTCGCCGGCCCACACGCCGGTGGCGTTGACGACGGCGCGGGCGCTGACCGTGGTGACGCCGCCGGTGAGCTCGTCGCGCAGCTCCACCGACGTGCCGGTGGCCGAGAGCACGCGGGCACGGGTGCGCACGTGCGCGCCGCGGGCGGCGGCGGTGCGGGCGATGGTCGTGACCAGGCGCGCGTCGTCCTCGAGCTGGCCGTCCCAGCTGAGCAGGCCGCCGCGCAGCCCTTCGGGACGCAGCGACGGCGCCATCGCGAGCGCCTCGGTGCGGGAGAGCCGACGCGGCTTGGGCAGCGTCTCGGCCGCCGTGCGCGCACCGCGGCGCAGCAGGTCGCCGGCGACGAGGCCGGCCCGGGTCAGGCCGCCCTGGACGGGGGTGACGCTGGAGTTGAGGGGCACCAGCATCGGCATCGCGTGGGTCAGGTGCGGCGCGGTGACCTCCATCAGGATGCCGCGCTCGACGGCGCTCTCGTGGGCGACTCCGACCTGCCCGTTGGCGAGGTAGCGCAGGCCGCCGTGCACGAGCTTGGACGACCAGCGGGAGGTGCCGAAGGCCAGGTCGTGGGCGTCGATCGCCAGCACGCTCAAGCCGCGGGTGACGGCGTCGAGCGCGACGCCGGCGCCGGTGACGCCGAGGCCGATGACGACGACGTCCACCTCGTCCGGGGCGCCGGCGAGGCCCGGGGTGATCCGGGGTGCGCGGTCCGGGGCGCTCACGGCCGCAGTCCGGCCGCGAGCAGGTGGCGCAGCTCGGCGTCGAGCTCGGCGTCCCCGACCCGGTCGTCGACCATGGTGTGCGCGGACAGCACGAAGCCGTGCGCCGCGAGGACCAGTCCCCGGGCGATGGCGTCGGGGTTGCCCGCGCGGACGTCGCCGGTGGCCTGACCGGCCCGGATCGCCCCGGCGGTGATGTCGAGGATGAGCTCCTGGGAGCGGCCGCGGCGCGAGAGCAGGTAGGGCAGGATCAACTCGGCGTCGAGCTCGACGATGCGCACGAACAGCTCGTTGTCGCGCAGCGTCCGGATGGTGCTCACCACCTCGGCGACCAGCCGCTCGACCGGGGGCAGGCTGGTGTCCTCGTCGGCGACCGCCTGGGTCACGACCCCGGACCACTCGCGGGTCATCAGGTCGCCGAGCAGCGTCGGCATGTCGGCCCAGCTGCGGTAGATCGTCATCCGCGACACGCCTGCCCGGCGCGCGACCTCGGTGAGCGTCGTACGCCGCCAGCCGACGTCGAGGATGCAGTCGCGTGCCGCGTCGAGGTAGACGTCGCGCGGGTCGGACGGCTCGGGAGTGTTGTGACGAAGTGACGTCATGTGTCACACTGTAACACGTGAGCACCGAGACGACACCCCTCCCCGCAGCCCTGACCATCGCCGGTCCCCAGATCGAGATGCACCCGCAGCGCTGGGGCTCTCCCGATCGCGTCACCGACCTGCCCGATGCCGCCCGCGGCCTGATCGAGCTGGCCTTCGGCCTCGACGAGCGCCCGGCCAGCACGTCGGTCGAGCTGCCGGCCGTGGCGCTCCCGAGCGTCCTGGTCGAGGGCCTG
>WLIH01000433.1 GCA_009702305.1 Actinomycetota bacterium
CGGCGACCGTGATCGCCGCGACCCCGACGCCGACCGGCTGCGCCATCTGGCGCACTCCCATCGCGAGCCCGCGGCGGTGCGGGGGGAACCAGCCGACCACTACCCGGCCGCTCGCGCTGCCCGTGCTCGCCGCGGCCGCCCCGGCCAGCAGCAGCGCACCGGCGAGCATCACCACACTGTCCGCGAGCAGGGCGAGCAGGCCGCAGCCGGCGGTGGCGAGCAGGCCGAGGACCAGCACGAAGCGCTCGCCGCGACGGTCGGTCAGCGCCCCCCACGCGACCAGGGTGAGCATCACCCCGATGGTCGGCGCCGCGGCGGCCAGCCCGGCCTCGGCGAGGCTCAGTCCGCGGCGCTCGTGCAGCACCGGGATCAGGAAGGCCGGTCCGTGGATCGTCACGGCGGCCGCGCCCTGGGCGAGCGTCGAGGCGCCGAGCATCGCCCACCGACGTCCGGCGCCGACGTCGCCGGACGTCAGGGTGGTCGAGGGTCGCACCGGTCCAGTAGACGCCGTGCGCCGGGCCGCGCGCCGTCCGATCTTGCCCAGCGGGCCGTGAGATGTCCGACAGCGGCGACCGACGCCGACGGCCCGGCTCCTCCGAGGAGGGGCCGGGCCGTCGGGTGTGGCTGGGTGTGCCTAGTTGTTGTTCGCCGCGCGGACCCGCATCCGGGCCTCACCGATGTTGACGACGGCGAGCGTGCCGTCGAGCAGGGTGACCTGGATGGCGATGACGGAGATGCCGGTCGGCAGGCGCTTCACGACGTTGGTGTCGATCCGGGCGACGCCGGGGATCTCGAAGCCATCGAGGTCGGGCAGGGCCATCGGCTCGCCGTTGAAGGTGATGGCGCCGATCGTGGTGCCCTTGATGCTGCGGCGCAGGCCGTCGCGGCTGCGAGCGACCGTGGCGCGAGCGTTGATCGCGTTGATGATCAGCTGGTTGGCGATGTTGACCTCGGCGACGCCGGACTCCTCGTAACCGACCGCACGACCCTTGGTCTGCTGGGCGGTTTGGCGGCTGTAGGCCGCGCCGACGACGATCTGGTCGGCGAGGTTGACGCCGGCCGCCGACTTCTCCTTGAGGACTCCGTCGGTGCCCTGGCACGGCATGATCGAGTTGACCGCGCGGCCCACGTCGACCAGGTCGCCGACGACCGCGGCGCGGATCGGGCTCGAGGAGCCGTTGAAGATGCCGGACTTGACGCCCTCGTCGATCTTCGCGGAGCTGCGGGCGATCTTGACCTTGGTGTCGGTCGGGATCACGTGGATGAAGACGGCGTTGGCCTGGGCGAGGGCGCCGTCGGCGCGCTCCTTGGCGATGCCCTTGCCGAGCGTGATCGTGGCCAGGCCCGGGATCGTGATCGGCATGCCGAGGCTGGGGATCGGGATGGCGATCGGCGGCAGGCCGCCGGCCGGGGTGAGGACGATGTCGGCGACCGACGTCTCGTTGTAGGCGTGGTAGCCCTTGTCGTCGTGGGTGACCCGCGACAGCGCGTGCAGCCCGGTCAGCGACAGCGACCCGAGCGGCGTGTCGAGGAGCTGGACCGAGGCCACGTCGTGACGCGACTCCGAGATCACCGCGCCGTCGACCTTCTTGGTCGAGACCTCGGTGTCGACGCCGGCGACGGTGCCGAGACCGGGCACGTTGACCTCGGCGACGTGGTTGGTGTTGTTCTTGCCGGTCTCGTTGGTGCAGGCGATGCTGGTGAACGCCGTCGTGCCGGACTCGGCGGGCAGCATGCCGCCGATGACGCGGGTGCCGTAGCCCGTCGCGGTGAACGCGAACCGGGTGCTGGCCTTCTTGGCGACGGCGGACGTCGTGGACGGTTCGGCGGGTGCGGACGTCGCGGGCGCCATGACGGCGAACCCGGAGGCGGCGAGCGCCAGGGCAACGGTGGCGGGGATCAGGCGGCGGGGCATGGGGGAACTCCTCTATTGCTCGTGGTCCGTACCCCCCGGACGTCCCACGACGGTGATGACTGTTACTGCATGCCACAGTGTGCCCTGGTTGAAACGAAAAGGAGAGGCGCCGTCCCGTCCCTCGGGCACGCCGGAGCCTCGGGTGATGGTCCGTTCGGACTAGGTGTCAGCCCTGACATGACCATGCGGACCGGTCCGGACGCCTGGGATCTCGTATTCCAGACGTCAGCAGCAGGTCGAGCCCTGGCCTCGGAGCGCCGACCTGCCCTTTCGGGCAAGTGGTCCAGACCGGTCGCGCCACGGCGTGGACGGATGACGGCCGTCAGGGCGCGTGACGGTGGGATCGCCCACCTGGTGCGCGGGAAGTCTCGGATCCGAGAAGCGATTGCTCGGCGCTGGGGTGCGGGACCTGGCCCCGGGGGAGTCCTATGGAGCCATGGCACCTGACCAGCCCCTCGTCCGCCCGACCGTCACGGTCGGCGTCGGCCCGCTCCACCCCGACGACGTGCTCGCCGTGGCCCGCGACGGGGCCGCCGTGCGGCTGAGCGACGACGCCCGGGCGGCCGTCGACCGCGCCCGCGCCGTGGTCGAGGAGCTCGCGTCGGCGCCCACGCCGGCGTACGGCATCTCGACCGGCTTCGGCGCGCTCGCGACCCGTCACATCCCCACCGAGATGCGTGCCCAGCTGCAGCGCTCCCTGGTGCGCTCGCACGCCGCCGGCTCGGGACCGGAGGTCGAGGTCGAGGTGACCCGGGCGCTGATGCTGCTGCGGCTCTCAACGCTCGCCACCGGCCACACCGGGGTCCGCGTCGAGACGGCTGAGCTGCTCGCTGCCCTGCTCACCCACCGGATCACGCCGGTCGTGCACGAGTACGGCTCGCTCGGCTGCTCGGGTGACCTCGCGCCGCTGAGCCACTGCGCGCTCGCGCTGATCGGCGAAGGCACGGTCCGCGACGCCTCCGGTGCGCTGGTGCCTGCGGCCGAGGCTCTGGCCTCCGTCGGGCTGGCGCCGGTCGAGCTCGCCGCCAAGGAGGGCCTCGCCCTGATCAACGGCACCGACGGCATGCTCGGCATGCTGGTGATGGCCATCGCCGACCTGCGCCGGCTGCTGCGCACCGCCGACGTCGCGGCCGCGATGTCGGTCGAGGGTCAGCTCGGCACCGACCGGGTCTTCGCGCCCGAGCTGCAGGCGATCCGCCCGCACCCGGGGCAGGCCGCCTCGGCCGCCAACCTCGCGGCGGTGCTGGCCGGCTCGGGCGTCGTCGCCTCCCACCGCGGCCCGGACTGCAACCGGGTCCAGGACGCCTACTCCCTGCGCTGTTCGCCGCAGGTGCACGGTGCTGCTCGCGACACCGTCGAGCACGCCGCCACCGTCGCCGGCCGCGAGCTGGCCTCGGCGGTCGACAACCCGGTGGTGCTCGCCGAGGACGGGCGGGGCGCGTCCCACGGCAC
>WLIH01000434.1 GCA_009702305.1 Actinomycetota bacterium
CCGCGTCGTGGAGTGCCGTGCCGACACCCCGGCGTCGGTGGTCGGGGTGGACATAGATCTCGAGGTCGGCCAAGTGGAGGTTGTCCTGCAGCGACGTGCGCGCCGCCGCCGCGCCCACGCGCTCACCGTCGAGCTCGGCGAGCAGCAGCACCGTGCGCCGGTACGCCGACGGGGTGCGGACCGAGCCGACCAGCGCGCTGTACGGCTCGCGCACCGCTACCGGGCGGTCGTGGGCCGTCGCAGCACCCTCGACGGCGTACCAGTCCCCTAGCGCCGCGTCGTCGTGCTCATCGACGGTGACGATCTTGAGAGCCATGCCCCCAGCCAACCCGACAGCGGGCCTGGCAGCCACTGGATTGGGCTCAAATGCCGACCGGGCCCGTCTCGATCGAGACAGGCCCGGTGCATCTGCTCCCCCGGTTGGACTCGAACCAACAACCCTCCGTTCTCACGTTCAAGCAGGTCAGCGGCACCACGAGGCGGGCCGCATGAGTGCGATCCGGAGGGCTGAAGCGCACCACCACGTCAGCATCGACGCCACCGGGCGCGAGTTCATCGAGAGCTGCCCCGACCTCACCGGCGTTGATGATTTCGACGTCGCACAGCTCCTCATCGATCGTGAGCAACTTCGATTGGAGGGTGGAGTGCACTGGTCGATCGTCGACCCGCAGGCCGAGGTCGTCATTGGGGCCCTCGGTCAGCCGACTAGGCCCTCTCGCCTGCTATGCGGGAGCGAGACCGACTGGGTGACAGTGACCTCGAATCGCGAGGTGTTCGACGAGTACGACTCGCTCGGCCTCGCTTGCCCAGGGTGCGTCGAGTGGGTGCACGCATGACCATGAGCACGTTCTACGTCAAGAGCACCTGGGTGCGGACGTGACGGGCGACTGTACTTCGCGCGCGGGTACCACCAGTCCCATCCGCCCCGCACGCTGCTCTAGTCACTCTGGCGCCAAGTCAGCAGATCCTTTACTTCTAGCCGGCATGACAACCACCACGACTCTCAGCTGGGACAGCGCCGTCCGAGACTTCGGGAAGTGGCAGATGGCCGGCAACCGCGCCCCCGGCACCGTCCGTCTCTACGCCTACAGACTCACCGACCTCGCAGCCCTCACCCCCGACGGCCCATCGAGCGTGACCGAGGACCTACTCCTCGAGATCCTGTCCAACCCCGACTGGAGCCCCAACACACGGAAGAGCGTCCGCAGCGCGTACCGCAGCTTCTTCGCATGGGCAGTCCGACACCGCGACCTCGACCACAACCCAGCCGAGTGGCTCCCAGCCATCATCGTCCCCCGACCGATCCCTCGACCGACACCCGAGAAGTACGTCCACCGCGCGCTGCGCGAGGCCGAGCCGCGCGAAGAGTTCATGGTGCGGCTTGGGGCGTACGCCGGCCTGCGCTGCTGCGAGATCTGCCTAGTCCACGAGCACCACTGGGATGGCCGGATCCTCACCGTCGTCGGTAAGGGCGGCAAGACCCGCCGCGTGGCGATCGTCGAGCCCGCGCTGGTCCGGATGCTCAACAACCTCGACGGCTACGCCTTCCCGAATCGGTGGACGGGACAACCGATCACCCCTGGCCACGTCACCAAGCTGCTCTCCGGGACCCTGGCCGAGACCTGGACGGGACATACCCTGCGCCACCGGATGGCCACGGTCGGTCACCGTGGCACCAAGAACATCAAGGCCGTCTCCAGGATGCTCGGTCACTCACGGCTCGACACCACGCTGATCTACGTTCTCGACGATGACGACGAGCTCTTCGACGTGGCGGCGGCGGCAGCCGCGTAGCCCGGGGCGCGCCACGCAGGACCGCTTGCGGCAAGGAATCAACACCCTCGTGATGCCCGGCACCCGTCGCCGCTGAGGGTCAGCCGCAGCCTGATCCGACTCGATAGACGCGGCATGGTCGGGGATGCCACGATCCCGTCATGTTGCTGCGCCTTAGCCTCGCTGTCACCGTCGGAGTCGTCGCGCTGACGGCATGCGGCTCTGGCGACACCGACGGAGTTCGATCCGGCCAAGATGTCGCCGATCTGGTCGGTTGTACAGACTTCACCGACGACTCCGAAGAGATGTTCACGACCGAAGGAGGGTCGTGCAAGCTCGACGGGGAAACCCTGTACGTCTACTACTTCGCGGACAACGATGCGCGCGACAACTACCTCGACATCGGGGGCGATTTCGGCGGGCTCTACCTGATCGGCGACGGCTACGTGATCGAGGGGAAGCGAGCGACTCTCGACGCTCTGCAGGACGACATCGGCGGAGCCTTCAGCGACGAATGAGCCGGCAGCGCCAGTAGCGGACGAGCTCCGAATGCCCTGGACGTTGTTCGAACGCATGTTCTAATCTGCCCCGATGGGCGCTCCGAGCAGGTACATGCATCGGGATGCTCGCCCGCAGCCGGTCTGGATCGATCTGCGCGGCTCGCTGCGCACCGGGAGAGTCGGCCTAGGTTTGCTGCTGGAGTGGCGCCAGCGCCAGGTCGACGGGCGCCCGCCGCGGTGGGAGGGCCTGGTCGCGGAGGTGACGGGTGGTGGTGAGGCGCCGTGGTCGCTGCAGGTGTCGTGGCGGCCGGCGTCGGAGCTGCGTCCGGTGGACCTGATGATGCCGGCGGATCTGGTACCCGAGGTTCCGAGGGCGCACGACGTGTCGGGCGGCATCAACGGGGAACCGCCCGGCCGGCGTCGGTAGGTCGGTCAGTGCTCAGTGAGTACGTGGAGCAGGATCCAGCCGTCGGGCACGCCGGCGCGGACCTCGGTCATGCCGGTGTTGTAGTCGGGGGCGTCGACGGTCCAGCGGTGGGGATGCTCGGTGGTCTGGTCGTCGAGGGCGCGCGCGGTGGCGTGGATCTGCACGCGTGCAGCGTGCCACGCGATGGCATGATCCGTCGGGAGCGTGGCTGCGTCGAGAGGAGATGCGATGGACAGCGGACGAGACCCGTTCCAGGGGCGCCGCGACCCGCGCGAGATCGCTCGCGAGCTCCTAGCGCGTGGCGAGATCATCGACGACCCCTCCACCGACCTCGACCTTGACCTCGACCCGATTGTCTTGTCGGACGGCACCGTGCTCGATGCAGCGACCGCCGAGCGGCTGGGACGCGAGTCCGCCGACGAGGCGTGGAAGGACAGTGGCCGCTAGCGCGCCTCAGTCCTGGGCTGTCGGTGGCTCGTGCGAGTCTGCGCTTGGATCCGGTGGCCGTAGGAAGTCACCGGCGACAGGGAGGCTCGGGCGTGATTCGTCCACGCCCGAGCCTTCACTTCGCCCGAATGAAGCCTGGTCCTTCACGCAAAGATGCCCCCGCCGACCCAGGAGGGTCGACGGGGGCGGTTCCATTTTCG
>WLIH01000435.1 GCA_009702305.1 Actinomycetota bacterium
CCCCACAGCTGCCGCAGGCCGGGCAGGTCATCTCGGTGACGACCACCAGCCACGACGCAACCGACGACCACGCCGGCACGACGAACGGCACACCAGCGACGAACTCAACCCGCGGCGGGTCCGCTGCAACGATGCGGACCCGCTGACGGCCCACCACCGCACCCGGGCGACCCTCAAGGCTGCGCTGTGCGTCCGCCCGCGACACGTCGAGCAGCTCGGACAGCGACACCGCCGGGACAGGGTCGAGCACATCCAGGATCCGGTGACGCCACGGTGCCGCGGCCAACATCTTCGCCTGGCACGTCATCACAGCTCACCGACCTTCGCAGCGAACCGCTCCCACGCTGCCTGGCGAGAGACCCCGAAGACCTTCCCGACGTCAGCCCACGTCGCGCCCGAGCCGAGCGCTGCAGCGACGGCGTCGACCACCGCAGCATCAGCCCTCGCAGCGGCCGCGGCCGCCTCAGCGAGGACGTGGAGGCCCGGGGTCGTCACGACGCCTGCTGGTGGTCAAGGCCGAGCTGGGCGAGGACCATCGGGAGGTCGTCAGTCCAGTCGCCGGCGATCGCCGCCTCAGCGACCGAGATCGCAGCACGGCGCTGCTCGGCCGGCGAAGCCGAGGTCAGGGGAAGCGAGGTCGCACGGTTCGCGACGTCGGCGAGCGTGTCGTTCATGCCGTGACCCCCAGGTCCTCGAGCACCTGACGAGCGACCCGGCGGACGTGCTCCTCACGCGAGTGCACCCGGTGGGCCTCCTGGCAGCCGCACGGGTCGCCCTGCGGCAGCGGCAGCTCGCCGACGTAGCGGTGACGCTGGTACGCGCGCTCGGTGCCGCACGGCGGGACCTCGCCCAGGCGGGCGGTCTCCTCGGCCTCGAGGGCGTCACGGACCTTGCCGGCGAACGCCGCCTCAGCCTCGGCCCGGGCCTGGGCGGCTGCCGCCTGCTGCTGCAGGTGCTCCTCGGCCGCGATCTCCTCGTCCAGGCGCTCGCGCAGCGCACGCAGCTTCTCCAGGCGCCCCTTCATCTGCGTCGCCCCAGCCACCCGGTGACGGCGTCGAACGCGAGCAGGCCGAGCATCGTCACGGTGAAGGCGGTGATGATGGCCGGGTAGCAGCTCATGACTCCAGCTCCGCTGACGCAACGGCGTCTTCGAAGGCCTGGTGGATGTCGGCGGGTGCCGCCATGTCGCAGACGATGCAGGCGTACCCGACCTCGCCGGCGAAGGCATGGGCCTCGAGGACGCTGTCGTCGTCTCCGGGGCCAGCAGCTTCATCGACGGGCTCAGCAGCTCGGGCCCGCTCAGCCAAGGCCTTGTCGGCGTCGCTGAGCTCGTGGCCGATGCCCTCGAGGAGGTCGAAATAGCGGGCCGCGTGGACCTTGCCGAGCGGGTAGTAGTAGGTCGAGTCCATGTCGTCGACCTCGTCCTCGATCGCACTCAGCAGCACGGCGGACAGTGCCTTGAGCAAGTAGGGGTCGGAGCCTTCGTTGAGAGCGCTGGCGTGGCGCTGGAAGGCCTCGACCTGGACGGGGCTGCGGTTGTAGCGGTTCTGGCCCCACAGGTCGTCGTCACCGACCATGGCGGCGGAGTAGAGGGTGTAGCGGTCGGTGTCGAGCAGCCAGACGGTGGACGGCAGCAACGCGCGCAACAGATCGCGCAGCCGCGGGTCGAGGGTGATCCCCTGGCCGATGAGCTCGAAGACAGAGCCGGTGCGCAGGGTCTGGGCGATCTCGGCTGCCTCACGAGCCGCGTGGAGCTCGGCCTGGCGCTGAGCCTCCGCTTCCTTGGCCTTCCGTTCTGCGGCGCTGAGGGTCTTCTTGTGCTTGTGGGGTGCGGTGCAGACGAGGAAGCTGGTCTCGTAGGAGACCCGGGTGTTGATCATGAAGCCGAGGCAGTCCTTGTGCTTCGACGGTGCGGACTCTGCGGTCATGTGCAGGGGCAGCGGGTCGGGCTTGCGCAGCTCGTACATCGACGACTTGCCGGCCGGCCACGGCACCTCCTGCAGACCCTTCTCGAGGTGCTCCGCGCGCGCCTGCTCGGCCTTGATGGCGAATTCGCGTTTGCGGGTCTCCTCCGCGATCGCCCACGAGAGGTTGGGGCTCTTCGCGAGGCGGGTCTCGGTCTCCGGGTCGTCAGAGAACGCAGTCAGCGCGAGCGCGTCACCGATCGTGAGCTGGCCGCGATGCAGGGCATCGCGCGAGGACGTCGAGAGCTTGATCAGCTTGAGCCGGTCACGGACCTGGGAGACGGGGCGCCCGGTCTTCCGGGCGATGTCGGCCTGGGTGTACTTCAGGGACCGAAGCTGCTCGAAGGCCTCGGCCTCCTCGACCGGGGTGAGGTCCTGGCGGTGGACATTCTCGATGACGGCGAACTCGATCTGCTCGGCGTCGGTGGTGATGTCGTGACGGATGATCGCCGGGACCTTGGTGACCTTCGCCTTCTTCACCCCGTCGAGGCGGCGGTGGCCGGCGAGCACGACGTACCCGGTGCCCTTCGCAGCCGGGGCGACGATCAGCGGCTGGATGAGCCCGGCCTCCTTGATCGAGGCGACCATCTCGTCATCGGCGATGGCAGTTCGGCGGGGGTTGGACGGGTGCGGCTTGATCGACCTGGTCGAGAGCTCGGGGTCGAAGGTCGGGGCCTGAGTCTTGGTGGGCATGCGTGTTCCTGTTCTCGTTGAGGGGCTGGGCGCCTAGGAGGTGGGTGCAGGTAGTGCTGGTCGACCACGGGCCAGACGGCCCGACATCGACGTCTCGGAGGTCGTCAGGCCACGCAGGCCGTGGTGACGCCACCCGGAGATGTGGGCGTGCAAGGACGCGACCACGCGCCCGTCAGGAAGCTCGATCGACGTCGTGCACGCGACGTGATCGAAGAGGACCAGCGACAGGTGAGCGACGTGGTCCAGCTCATCGGGATCGACGGCGGTCGCGCCGGCGAGGAGCAGGTCAAGGACCGTGAGACCCGCGAACTCGACGCGCAGCTGATCCTGGGTGCGGCACTCGTCCCGGCGGACCCGGTCAGCGTCAGCAGAGCGATGCAACAAGCCGACCGACTCGAACGGGACATGCTCGTCGTACGACTCCCCCACCAGATCGACGTCGTCACCAGCCGGGTCGCTCACGGCCGACCCCACGACGCGTCAGCCAGCAGACCGATCACCTCGGCCACCGGGGCCGCGACCAGCAGGTACGAGGCCCCACCACCACGCAGGTACACCCGAGTCACGTCCCCGCCATCCGGGCCCGCCGACTCAGCCACCACCGCAGCGACCTCGGCCGGGATCACCGAGACCAGGTCACTCAACGCGACGAACGGGCTCGCAGCCTCGGCGGCGGC
>WLIH01000436.1 GCA_009702305.1 Actinomycetota bacterium
ACGGCAAGATCATCCAGGAGCTCGAGGCGCAGTTCCGCGGCGCCGGGTGGAACGTCATCAAGGTGATCTGGGGCCGCGAGTGGGACGCGCTGCTCGCCCGCGACGTCGACGGCGTCCTGGTCAACCAGATGAACAAGACCCCCGACGGCGCCTTCCAGACCTTCTCGGTGGAGGGCGGCGCCTACAACCGCGAGCACTTCTTCGGTCCCGACCCGCGCCTGCGCTCGATGGTCGAGCACATGAGCGACCGCCAGATCGAGAAGCTCCCCCGCGGCGGTCACGACTACCGCAAGGTCTACGCCGCGTTCGACGCTGCCACCAAGCACGTCGGTCAGCCGACCGTGATCCTCGCCCACACCATCAAGGGCTGGACCATCGAGGCGCTGGAGGGCAAGAACGCCACCCACCAGATGAAGAAGCTGACCCGCGACGACCTCAAGAAGTTCCGCGACCGGCTCTACCTGCCGATGAGCGACAAGGACCTCGACGACGCCTACGACGCCACGGGCGCGGCGCCGTTCTTCCACCCGGGCGAGAAGTCCCCCGAGATCGAGTACATGCTCGAGCGTCGGCGCCAGCTCGGCGGCTCGCTGCCCCAGCGCGTCGTGCGCGCCGCTCCCCTCAAGCTGCCCGGCGACGCCGTCTACGCCGACCTGAAGAAGGGCAACGCGAAGAACCCCGTCGCCACGACGATGGCCGCGGTGCGCCTGCTCAAGGACTGGATGAAGGACCCGGAGATCGGCCAGCGCATCGTGCCGATCGCGCCGGACGAGTACCGCACGTTCGGCATGGACTCGATGTTCCCGAGCGCCAAGGTCTACAACCCCGCAGGCCAGCAGTACGAAGCCGTCGACCGCAAGCAGCTGCTCGCCTACAAGGAGTCGGCGCAGGGGCAGATGCTGCACGAGGGCATCTCCGAGGCGGGTGCGATGGCCTCCGCCACCGCCGCCGGGTCGACGTACTCGACGCACGGCGAGCACATGATCCCGTTCTACATCTTCTACTCGATGTTCGGATTCCAGCGCACCGGCGACTCGATCTGGGCGATGGCCGACCAGCTCTCGCGCGGCTTCCTGATCGGTGCCACGGCCGGTCGCACCACGCTCACCGGCGAGGGCCTGCAACACGCCGACGGCCACTCGCCGCTGCTCGCGGCGACCAACCCGGCGGTCGTGCACTACGACCCGGCCTTCGCCTACGAGGTCGCCCACGTGATGCGCTCGGGCCTGGAGCGGATGTACGGCTCGACCGAGACCGACCCCCACGGTGAGAACGTCATCTTCTACATCACCGTCTACAACGAGCCCGTGGCCCAGCCGGCCGAGCCCGAGGACGTCGATGTCGAGGGCATCCTGCGCGGCATCCACCGCGTCTCGACCGGCGAGGGCCAGGGACCGCGCGTCCAGCTGCTCGCCTCCGGCGTCGGCTACCCCTGGATCAAGGAGGCGCAGCGCCTGCTGGCCGAGGAGTGGGGCGTCCAGGCCGACACCTGGTCGGTCACCTCGTGGAACGAGCTGGCCCGTGACGCCGTGAGCGCCGAGGAGTGGAACCTCCTCCACCCCGGCGAGGCGCCGCGCACGGCGTACGTCGCCGACAAGCTGCGCGGGGCCTCGGGGCCCGTGGTCGCGGTGTCGGACTACATGCGCGCCGTCCCGCTGCAGATCGCGCGCTGGGTGCCGGGCGACTACCGCGTGCTCGGTGCGGACGGCTTCGGCTTCGCCGACACGCGCCCGGCTGCTCGCCGCTTCTTCCACATCGACGCGCAGTCCGTGGTCGTGCAGGCGCTCCAGGCGATGGCCGATGCCGGCGAGATCGACCGAGGCGTCGTGGAGAAGGCGTTCGCGGCCTACCGCATCGACGACCCCACCGCGGTCTCCGGCGTCAAGCAGGAGGGCGGCGACGCCTGAGGCCGGGTCCGGCTCAGGCGACCGGCATGCTCTTGACGACCATGGCCGGCGGCACGGGCGCCACGGGGCCGTTCTTGAGCAGCGCGCGCCACCGTGCCCGGCTGTACGCCGCGGGCTGGGTGGAGCGGACGAAGTCGTTGAGGATCTTCACGAACCGCTGAGGGTGGTCCTTGTGCGGGAAGTGCCCGGCGTTGGGGATCACCTCGATGCGGGCCTTCGGGGCCAGGGCTGCGGCGTTGCTGGCGTGGCGCACGGGGAGGACCTGGTCGTCGCGACCCCACACCACGCACATTGGCATCGCCTCGGTGAGATAGGCCCGGTCGGCCATCGTGACGATCTGACCCCGCCAGTCGACGACGGCACTCACCACGTGGCGGATCGCCGCTCGGGCGTCGGAGTCCTTGAAGGTCTCCACGATGTCGGCCACCTCGCCGAGGTCGTGGGTCGCCTTGACGGGCACGTGCGCCAGGGCGCGCAGCGCACCGGTGTTGACCTGGCGCACGCCCGGCAGCGTCATCAGCCCCATCACCTGGTGGAAGCCGGGCGTGGTGATCGCGCGGATCGCCGGCGTGACCTCGGGGCCGAGGCCACCGGAGGCGACGAGCATCATCCGCTCGGTGCGCTCGGGGAACTGGTAGGCGAACTGCATCGCCACACCGCCGCCGAAGCTGTGCCCGACGACGGTGACCTTGTCGATCCCGAGCACGGTGAGCAGGTCCCGCATGCCGTTCGCGTAGCCGCCGAGCGAGTAGTCGGCGCGCGGCTTCGCCGACTGCCCGTGGCCGAGCAGGTCGGGCGCAATGACGGTGAAGCGCTTGGCCAGGGCGTCGATGACCGGGTCCCACGTGTGGTGGTCGCACGCCAGCCCGTGCAGCAGCAGGAGCGCCGGGCCCTGACCCACCTTGACGAACGCGCGGCGGTGTCCGTGCAGGGTGAGGTACTGGACCTCGTGCGTGTCGTGGGACACCAGACCTCCTGGAAGTACTGACCGGTACAGGATTCAACCAGAGACGGCCGCGTCGGGGCAGCCGTTCGGTGAATCATGTGCTGCGGATTCCCTTGTTCTACAGGCTTTTCCGCCTCGATCGGGGAGTCGAGGCACAATCGTGGAGCACCTGTTGCAGGACCGTTGCATTAGCCTGCGGGGGTGTCCCCGGCAGCCGATCCCCCGCGGTCGCGCGCCGCGCGCACGCTGCTGCGCTCGACCGGCGCGCTCAGCACGGCGGCGACCGCTCGCATGGACGACGCGATGCCGTGGTTCCGCGACCTCAGCGCGGAGGACCGGTCCTGGGTCGGCGTGATCGTCCAGGCCGGCGTACGCAGCTTCGTGGACTGGTACGCCGACTCGGGGGGTGTGCCCGGCACCGGCGGCATGACCTTGGCCGCCACGGTCTTCGGAGCCGCCCCGCGTGCCCTGGCCGGAGTG
>WLIH01000437.1 GCA_009702305.1 Actinomycetota bacterium
GGCGAGCAGCTGGCGCTGGGCCGGATCCGGATCACCTACACCGGCGGACCGGCCCCCCTGGGCTCCGGTCGCGGCGACGCTGCGCCGACGCTGATCGTCGTCGCCGACGCGATGGATCCGATGCCCGCGACGACCACGGTGGCCACGGTCCGCTGGCCGCGCAACGAGCACGGCGCGCTCGCAGGCCTCAAGACGACGTCGTACGCCGAGAACGTCGTGGCGCTCGCCGATGCCCGCGATCGGGGCGCGAGCGAAGCGGTCTTCGCCAACCTCGCCGGCCACCTGTGCGAAGGCACCGGATCGAACGTCTTCTACGTCGTCGACGGCGAGTTGCGCACGCCGACGTTGGCAAGCGGCTGCCTGCCCGGCGTCACCCGGGCGCTGCTGCTGGAGTGGTACGGCGGACGTGAGGTCGACGAGTCGATCGAGGTGGTGCGCAGCGCAAGCGAGGTGTTCCTGGCGTCGACGACCCGCGACGTGCAGGCCGTGACCCGGTGGGACGACCTCGAGCTCGGGGGGCCGGGGCCGATCACGTCGGCGGCGGCGCAGTGCTGGCGCGAGCGCGAGCCCGAGCTGCTGGGCCGCTGAGCTACTCCGCGTCCGAGGTGCCGAGCAGCGCCGCGAGCTCGGCGTCGAGGTGCAGACCCTCGTCGCCGATCGGCACGATCGCGATGGTGCGGGCCAGGAACCTCTCGACCGCGGGAGCCGAGACGCGCACCGAGAGGCGGCCGTCGGGGGAGCGGAGGTCGATCACCACGCTCGGGTGCAGTTGTGCGTCGAGGGCGGGCCAGACCCGCACCGCCCCCACCCCCGCGGGTCCGGCCAGGCCGCGCACCAGCATCTCGCGCGCCAGCAGCCACCTGACCGGACCCTCGGCGGGGCGGAACGTGAGCGCGACGGCGTACGGATCCCGCACGTCGTAGCAGAGCGTCGCCGGCACGGCCGTCCCGTCGGACTGCTCCACCGGCACCCCACCCATCAGGGTGTGGACCAGCAGGTAGTGCGTCACGGGCTGCGGCTCGGGCAGGTGCGTCATCACGGTCCTCTCTCGAGACCGCCGCTGCGATCTCGAGGAGGAGACGGCGTACCCGAGGCGTCATGACGCGGATCGCCGGAGAAAGTTCCGAGGTCCGGCCACCGGGTCCGGATGTCAGCCCCGGCGCAGCGATGCGCTAAAGTCTGCGACCGCACCTCGGGAGTCAGGTCCGAGGGGCACGGGGGCGATTGGCGCAGTGGTAGCGCGCTTCGTTCACACCGAAGAGGTCACTGGTTCGAACCCAGTATCGCCCACCGAACGACGACAGCCCCTGGCCCGCTGAGCGGGCCAGGGGCTGTTGCGTTTCGGGCTAGTTGCAGCTCCAATCGGTGACGGTGACGGTGGCGGTGGCGGTCGCGGTGGCCGTCTCCGTCACGGTCGCGGTGGAGGTAGCCGTCTCCGTCACGGTGGCGGTGGCTGTGGCCGTCTGGGTCACCGTCTCGGTCGCCGTGGCCGTGGCCGTCGCGGTGGCGGTGGCGGTCGCCGTCTCGGTGACCGTCTGGGTGGCGGTCACGGTCTGCGTGGGGCCGGAGCTCGGCTTGACCGTGACCGTCGCGCCCGGCACCTCGACGAACTGGGTCGTCGTGCTGGTCGCGGCCGGGCTCGCCGGCGCGGTGACGGTGACCGTCTGGGTCGGCGTCGGCTTCGTCTGCACGCTCAGGACGCCGATCAGGAGGTCGGGGGTGACCTTGGCGATGTCCTTGCCCTTCGGCTTCACGCGGTAGGTCACGTCACCGGCCTGGTCAGGCGCGACGACCGAGAAGGTGACGACTCCGTCGACCGCGCGACGTACGCCGAGGGAGGCCCAGCCGTCGCCGATCGCACGCTGCAGGACGAACCGGGTCGACGCGGGTGCGCGAGTGAACGTGCCGGACGCCGTCACGACGTCGCCCGGCGATGCGGTCGCCGGGCTGATGCTCAGCGTGCCGTCCTCGCGCGCGGCCGCCTTCGAGCAGGAGCGGGCCGAGGTGGTCGCGGGGCCGGAGCCGTCGGAGGCCATCGCGGAGGGGATCGCGAAGCCCACCGCGCCCAGCAGGGTGAGGTTGAGGGCGATCAGCGCACTGCGCTGGCTGAGACTGCGTGGTGCCCGGGTGGTGGATCGATTCATGTGGCTTCTCTCTGCTCGTGCTCGTGCTCGACGCACGCGCGGGCAGCTCGGCGAGCAGCTCGCACCTGCGACGGAGGGGGATTGCCGGATCCTAGGACCGTTTCGGCGTCGTGTTCGCCGTACGCGCGGATATGCCGAGGCGGTGCGGGTCGAGGGCTCGATACGCTTCCCCCGTCCGGGCGTGCGCTCGGACGCCACCGACGAAGGAGTCATCGTGTCCGAGATCAAGATCGCCCTCACCCACGCCGATGCGCGTGAGGAGCGGACGGTCACGACGGGCACCAAGGCCTGGGAGTTGTACGCCGACGCCCCGGAGATCATCGCCGCGCGCGTGTCGGGCCAGCTCAAGGACCTCGCCTACGTGCTGGCGGACGGTGACGAGGTCGAGGGCGTGGCCATGGACAGCCCCGACGGGCTCGACATCCTGCGTCACTCCACCGCCCACGTGATGGCGCAGGCCGTCCAGCAGCTCTTCCCGCAGGCGCGCCTGGGCATCGGCCCGCCGGTGGAGAACGGCTTCTACTACGACTTCGACGTCGACGTGCCCTTCGTGCCCGATGACCTGGCGAAGATCGAGACCGCGATGCGCAAGATCATCAAGGAGGGCCAGCGCTTCGAGCGCCGGGTCACCACCGATGCCGACGCGCTCAGCGAGCTCCAGGACGAGCCCTACAAGATCGAGCTGATCGGCCTCAAGGGTGGCGCGGGCGCGGAGAGCACCGAGGGCGCCTCGGTCGAGGTCGGTGGCGGCGAGCTGACCATCTACGACAACGTCCGACGCGACGGCGAGGTCGCGTGGAGCGACCTGTGCCGTGGTCCGCACCTGCCCACCACCAAGCGGATCCCGGCGTTCAAGCTGATGCGCAGCGCCGCGGCGTACTGGCGCGGCGACGAGAAGAACAAGATGCTGCAGCGCATCTACGGCACCGCGTGGGAGAGCAAGGAGTCCCTCGAAGCCCACCTGCACCGCATCGAGGAGGCCGAGCGACGCGACCACCGCAAGCTCGGTCGCGAGCTGGACCTCTTCTCCTTCCCCGACGAGATCGGCTCCGGCCTGGCGGTCTTCCACCCCAAGGGCGGTGTCATCAAGCGTGAGATGGAGGACTACGTCCGCCGTCGCCACATCGAGGAGGGCTTCCAGTACGTCGGCACCCCGCACATCAGCAAGGA
>WLIH01000438.1 GCA_009702305.1 Actinomycetota bacterium
GCTCCAGGACCCGCAGGAAGTCGGCGATCTTGCCGGCGTTGCCGGTGATCTGGATGGTCACGGCGTCGGGTGCGACGTCGATGACCTTGGCGCGGAAGAGCTGGACGGTGTCCAGCACCTGGCCACGGGTCTCGGCGGTGGCCGCGACCTTGACCAGCACGAGCTCGCGGTGCACCGAGGCGGTCGGCTCGAGCTCGACGATCTTGATGACCTCGACCAGCTTGTTGAGCTGCTTGGTCACCTGCTCCAGGGGCGAGTCCTCGACGGCCACGACGATGGTCATCCGCGAGATCTCGGGGTGCTCGGTGGGGCCGACGGCGAGGCTGTCGATGTTGAAGCCTCGACGGCTGAACAGGCCCGCGATGCGGGCCAGGACGCCGGGCTTGTCCTCGACGAGGACCGAGAGGGTGTGCTTGGTCATCAGAGGTCGTCCTCGTCGAAGTCGGGGGCCAGGTCGCGGGCGTACTTGATGTCGTCGTTGCTGGTGCCGGCGGCGACCATCGGCCACACCATCGCGTCGCGGTGCACGCGGAAGTCGACGACGACCGGGACGTCGTTGATCTCCATCGCCTTCTCGATGGTGGCGTCCACGTCGGCCGCGGAGTCGCACGCGAGGCCGACGCAGCCGTAGGCGTCGGCGAGCTTGACGAAGTCGGGGATCCGCACCGGACCGCCATGGCCCTGCAGGTTGGTGTTGGAGTAGCGCTTGTCGTAGAAGAGCGTCTGCCACTGGCGGACCATGCCGAGCGACTCGTTGTTGATGATGGCGACCTTGATCGGGATGCCCTCGATCGCGCAGGTGGCCAGCTCCTGGTTGGTCATCTGGAAGCAGCCGTCGCCGTCGATCGACCACACGGTCGTGTCGGGGCAGCCGACCTTGGCCCCCATCGCCGCGGGCACGGAGTAGCCCATGGTCCCGAGCCCGCCGGAGTTGATCCAGGTGTTGGGGTGCTCGTAGCCGATGAACTGCGCGGCCCACATCTGGTGCTGTCCGACGCCGGAGGTGTAGATCGTCTCCGGACCGGCGATCGCGCCGAGGCGGGAGATGACGTACTGCGGGGCGAGCAGGCCGTCGGGCGGGGTGTCGTAGCCGAGGGCGTACTTCTTCTTCACCCCGGCCAGGAAGGCGACCCAGGCCTCGTAGTCGCCGGTGTGACCGGCGTCGGCCTCCGCCTTGAGCGCCACGATCAGGTCGCTGATGACCTCGCGGCAGTCACCGACGATCGGCACGTCGGTGAAGCGGTTCTTGCCGATCTCGGCCGGGTCGATGTCGGCGTGGATGACCTTGGCGCCGGGCGCGAAGGAGTCGAGGTTGCCGGTGACCCGGTCGTCGAAGCGGGCACCGAGGCTGATGATCAGGTCGCTCTTCTGCAGACCGGCGACGGCGGCCACGGTGCCGTGCATGCCGGGCATGCCGAGGTGCTGCGGGTGGCTGTCGGGGAAGGCGCCGCGGGCCATCAGCGTGGTCACGACCGGCATGCCGGTCAGCTCGGCCAGGACCCGCAGCTCCTGCGACGCCCGGGCGCGGATGGTGCCGCCGCCGACGTACAGCACCGGCTTGCGGGCCTCGAGGATCAGGCGCGCCGCCTCGCGGATCTGCTTGGCGTGCGGCTTGGTGACGGGACGGTAGCCGGGCAGCTGGAGCTCGGTGGGCCACGCGAAGCTGGTCATCGACTGCAGCGCCGACTTGGCGACGTCGACGAGCACCGGACCGGGGCGACCGGTCGAGGCGATGTGGAAGGCCTCCGCGATCGTGCGCGGGATGTCGGCCGGGTCGGTGACCAGGAAGTTGTGCTTGGTGATCGGCATCGTGATGCCGCGGATGTCGGCCTCCTGGAAGGCATCGGTGCCGATCAGCGCGGCGCCGACCTGACCCGTGACGGCCACCATCGGGACGGAGTCCATGTAGGCGTCGGCGATCGGGGTGACCAGGTTGGTCGCGCCCGGGCCGGAGGTCGCCATGCAGACGCCGACGCGACCGGTCGCAGCGGCGTATCCCTGGGCCGCGTGGCCGGCGCCCTGCTCGTGACGCACCAGGATGTGGCGGATCGAGGAGTCCATGAGGGGGTCGTACGCCGGGAGGATCGCGCCGCCGGGGATGCCGAAGATGTTCTCGGCGCCCGCGGCCTCGAGAGACTTGACGAGGCTCTGTGCTCCGGTGATCCCGTGGCTGGTGGCTTCTGGGCTCATCCTTCACTTCCTTCTACGAGGTGGTGCTGGTGACGTCGGTGCATAAAAAAGCCCCTCGGGCCGGTGGCAACGAGGGGTGACGCGAGGGCTGGGTCGGTGTGTCGACTCAGCTCACGCGTCGCGTGCGTACAAGAAGGTCCTGGCGCATGCAGCCACGGTAGCCCGGTGCGGCTCGTCTCGTCACATCAGTGTGCCACCCGTCCCACGATGCAAGACACCGGTCCCAGCATGCGGCGCTCATCGAGCCGTCTCCGCTCAGTCGCGGCCGAGCCACGTCGTGATGCACGCCTGGTTGCCCTGGGCGTCGGCCAGCACCCAGAACGCCGGCGCCCGCTCGTCGCTGACCAGCGTGCCGCCCGCATCGATCGCCGCCTTGATCCTGGCCTCGGCCTGCTCGGGCGGCACCCGGACGTCGACGTGCCAGCGTTGCTGGGGTGTGTCGTGGCGCTCGCTGTGCTGGAACCACACCGTCGACCAGCGGCCGTCGGCGTCGACGATCTCGTGGTCGCGGTCGGTCTCGAACCCGAGCACGGCCCCCCAGAAGCCGCTGATCTCGTGGTGGTCCCAGGTATCGATCGCGAACTCGACGACCTGGAGCGACGCGGTGTCGGCAGTGGCGCCCACCCGGCCGGCCAGCTCGCTGACGGTGCGTGCGAGCCGGATGTCGCGCTGGGTGATGCCGCCGACGTCGTGGCTGCTCAGCCGCACGTCGACGTGGCCGTAGCGCAGGTCGACGTCGGGGTGGTGGTCCAACTCGTCGGCGGCCTTGCCGATCGCCTCGACGAGCCGGACCCCGGTGGCGAAGTCGCCGGTGCGGAAGCGTGCCTCGATGGTGGTGAACATGATCCGCCAGTCGGCCAGCAGCGCCCGCTCGACCTCGTGGCCATCGAGCAGCACCTTGTCCTCGTCGCTGATGGTCATGGCAGCACCTTCTCTCCGATAGGCCCGGGATTGGTCGCGATCTCCCAGCGGTAGCCGTCGGGGTCGCCGAAGTAACCGGTGTAGCCGCCCCACTCGCGCTGCACCGCCTGCTCGACCGGGTCGGCGCCGGCGGCCCGGGCCTCGTCGAGGATGAGGTCGA
>WLIH01000439.1 GCA_009702305.1 Actinomycetota bacterium
ACCTGCCCGGCCTGCGGCAGCTGTGGGGGACCGCAGTGAGCGCCCTCGGCGAGGCTCTGGCAACGATCGTCCTCCTGATCGGCGGCGTGGTGCTGGGCGTGGCGGTCCTGCTCCTGCTCGGGGCGGGCCTGGGGCGGTTGCTCGCCGGCGCCCCGGTGTGTCCGCCGGGGATGCCGGTGAAGGTCGCGACCGCAGACGGGCCGCGGGTTGCTCGCTACCGGGGCCCGTCCTTGGTCCGTGGCCGTCATTACGTCCGGGACACGGTGAGCGGGTCGTTGCTGCTCGTCGACGAGCAGGACCTGGTCGTGATGCTCGAGGACGGCGCCGATGGGTGAGTGGCTGACGTGCGCCCTGTTCGTCGACGGGGCGGTGTGCGGGCGTCCTGCGGCGCACCGCTACCTGGTGGGGGTGAGGTGCCCGGACCACACCCCGGCCCGGCTTGCTGGCCGACCGGAGACGGTCCCGGACCCGGCCGCCACAATGGCGGGGTTGCAGCGCGCCGCGCAGGAACGCCGTCGTGCTGCCGTAGCGGCCGCTGAGGCGCGCGCTGCGGGCCGACGGGTGTTCCGCCGGGCTTCTGGCCCCGGCGGCCACTACACGTCGGCTGACGTCGACCTGCGCAAGGTCCATGCCGCGATGACTGCTGCTGGTGTCGCACGCCGGGCCCGGGAGAGCGGCGGTGTGCGGTGAGCCCGCGCCGGCGGCGTCGCGGCCCCGCCCGATGCGACGCCTGTCAGGCCCAGGTCCGGTGGCTGTTCGTGAAGGGCCGCGGCAACCGGAAGTTCGACGTCACCGCGATCGATGGCCGCACGGTCGCCGCGACCGAGCAGCTCGTGCCGGTGCTCCCCGTCTTCGGCGCTCGCGCCTGGGACCCGGATGACCTGATCGCCGAGCTCGAGTCGCTTCGCCGCTGCTCGACCGACGACGCCAGGTCCGAGGTCCAGGACATGCCCTGGCACCAGATCCACCGGTGCCACCAGGCCATCGCGCGAGCGATCGAGAACAGAGAGGCCGCGAAGCGATGAGGCGGAAGAAGAAGGAGCTGGCCGTGTCCCGGGTGGTCCTGGAGCCGGACACGGTCTGGCTCGAGGACGCGATCGAGGTGACCGCCATCGGCGTCGTCGTCCTCGACACCAAGACCCTCGCCGGCGAGCCACACGACTACACCCTCGCCCTGGAGATCGACGGGCGTGTCGCGGGCACCGCCGACGTGATGGCCCACCAGACGCTGATCTTGAAGCCTCAGGTCGCCGGCTGGATTGCCGCACAGCTCACTGTCGGCGCGAACGAGGCACCTCGGGGCCTGGACGTGTTCCTCGCGGCGATGCGGTCGCAGCTGGACTCCCATGGCGGATCCGCGTGACGTTGACGCTCTTCGACTGGCAGCGCGCCGTGCACGCCGCAGATGGTCTACCTGACCAGCTGCGCCTGCTCGCGCTGCGGGTATCCCTGGACTCGGCGGCCGCGTCGACGCACGAGGTCGTCGTGAACGAGTCGGCGGTCGCTGCCGACATGCGCTGCTCTGGGCGCACGGTCTGGCGGCGTCTCGAGCAGCTCATCGACGCTGGGTGGCTGGTGCAGACAGCGAAGCCGACTCGCCCGGGCCGGGGTGGGAGCGGTGCTGGTGCGCGTCGTGCTCGGTATCGGCTGCTCGTGCCGGGGTCCGAGTCGTCTGCCATGAGCCCGTGGGGTGCGTCAGACGATCAGCACGGATCGTGTGCCAACGCGACGGGTGTGGTTGTCACACGATCGACACCATCGTCTGACGACGCAAGCGTGACCCTGTCAGACGATCGCCTCGCATCGTCTGACACTCCGCCGCCCACCGATGGCACACGATCTCCGTCATCGTCTGACACGCCACGCGGGCCGATGGCACGCATTCAGACAGGTACTACAAATACAAATGCTGCAGCAGCAGCGCGCGAGGCCGACCTGGACCCGATCGAGGCCTCCGGCCCGATCGCCATCCTCGCCAGCAAGATCGCCCAACACCCCCAGCTGCGAGCACTGCGCTGGGACACCCTCGGCCCCGACCGCACAGCCCGCATCGAGGCCCTGATCAGCACCCACGGCGACCAGCCCCTCGTCGACTGCGCGATCACCACCCTGCGACACCCAGCCCCCGTCTTCGCCCAGGCCTTCCTGGCCAGCTGGGAGGCCATGCCCTCACCCGGCCGCCGCCTCGCCGTCGTCCGCACCCCGAAGCGCCGGTGCCCGCACCACACCTACCTGGATCTGGACGAGGCCGGCATCTGCCGGGCCTGCGCCAGCGAACGCGCCGGAGGCGACCTGTGAACGAGCATCTGACCGTCTTGGAGTGCGAGGTCATCGCGTTCGAGCAGGGCTGGTTCAAGCACCCCGCCGTGCGGGAGTCCCTGATCCGGGAACGCTTCGGCTGGTCCCACACCCGCCACGTCCTGGTCCTCAACGCCGCGATCGAGCACCCGGCCGCGCCGGCGTACGCCCCAACCCTCGTCAGGACCCTGCGAGAGCGCCGAGCAGCCCGCATCGCCGCCCGACCCTCACTCCGCACCGGGGGACCCCGGTGACCCGCACGACGGGCCCCACCGAGGCCACGACCCTGCTGCTGTTCATGCGCGCCGGCGGCCGCTGCGAGCTCTGCAACCGCGACCTCGGCTGGACCAGCGAGTACTCCAAGCACCACCGCCGCCCCCGCGGCATGGGCGGCACCAAGGCCACCTGGGTCAACGCAGTCTCGAACCTCCTCCTCGTCTGCGGCACCGGGGTGACCGGGTGCCACGGCATGATCGAGTCCCAGCGCGCGATCGCCTACGAACGCGGCTGGCTCGTCCGCACCGGGTTCGCACCCAACGAGGTCCCCGTCCTCCTCCACGGCGCCCGCCTGGTCTACCTCGACGACGACGGCCGCTACGCCGAGGGCTCACCGTGAGCGGCCGCTACGACACCACGGTCGACCCGCTCGAGGACACCGTCGCCGACCTCGCCCTCGACGTCCGCAAGCTCTCCCGAATCCTGCCGCTCGTCCTCGAGCTCCAGGACGCCACCGCCGGCGACGACCTGACCTACATCGCCCCCGACACCCAACGCATCATGGGCGAGCAGTACGCCAAGGACGCCGAGGCACGCAGGTGGGCCCAGGCAGCCGGCTACCCGGTCGGCCCCGGCGTCACCCCGGCCCCCGGCAACCTCGGTGCCTGGACCGTGCTGACCGAGATCCGGTTCGCGCTCCGCCAGGCCGTCGCGAAGGTCATCACACGCCACCAGGCCGTCTGCCTGCAGCACACTC
>WLIH01000044.1 GCA_009702305.1 Actinomycetota bacterium
GATCCTCTACGAGGTGCTCAACGAGCGCGACTGGATCGTCGCCGAGCGCACCTACTCGGTGTGGCCGGACATGGAGAAGGTGATGCGCGAGCATCAGATCCCGCAGTTCACCGTCGATGCCCACCGCCCCGTCCGCGACTTCGACGTCTTCGGCCTGAGCTTCTCCACCGAGCTCGGCTACACCAACATGCTCAACGCCCTCGACCTCGCCGGCATCGCGCTGCACGCTGTCGATCGCACCGACGCCGACCCGATCGTGCTGGCGGGCGGGCACGCGGCGTTCAACCCCGAGCCGATCGCCGACTTCATCGACGCCGCCGTCCTCGGCGACGGGGAGGAGATCGTGCTCGCGATCTCCGACCTGATCCTGGAGTGGAAGCAGCAGGGCGAGCCCGGCGGCCGCCTCGAGCTGCTGCGGCGCCTGGCCTCCACCGGCAACGTCTACGTGCCGCGCTTCTTCGACGTGACGTACGCCGACGACGGCGCGATCGCCTCGGTCGCGCCCAACCACCCCGACGTGCCCGAGCGGGTGCGCAAGCACACGCTGATGGACCTCGACGCCTGGCCCTACCCCGCCAAGCCGCTGGTGCCGCTCGCCGAGACCGTGCACGAGCGCTTCTCGGTCGAGATCTTCCGCGGCTGCACCCGCGGCTGCCGCTTCTGCCAGGCCGGGATGATCACTCGTCCGGTGCGCGAGCGCTCGATCGAGACCATCGGCGCGATGGTCGAGAACGGCATCCGGATGTCCGGCTTCGAGGAGGTCGGCCTGCTCTCGCTCAGCTCGGCCGACCACACCGAGATCGGCGAGGTCGCCAAGGGGTTGGCCGACCGCTACGAGGGCACCAACGTCAGCCTCTCGCTGCCGAGCACGCGCGTCGACGCCTTCAACATCTCGCTGGCCAACGAGTTCTCCCGCAACGGCCGCCGCTCGGGGCTCACGTTCGCCCCCGAAGGCGGCTCGGAGCGGATGCGCAAGGTGATCAACAAGATGGTCACCGAGGAGGATCTGATCCGCACGGTCGCGGCGGCGTACTCCCACGGCTGGCGCCAGGTGAAGCTCTACTTCATGGTGGGCCTGCCGACCGAGACCGACGAGGACGTCCTGCAGATCGCCGACCTCGCCAAGCGGGTCATCGCCAAGGGACGCGAGGTCTCGGGGCGCAACGACATCCGTTGCACCGTCTCGATCGGCGGCTTCGTGCCCAAGCCGCACACGCCGTTCCAGTGGGCGGCGCAGCTCGACCACGTCACGACCGACGAGCGGCTCAAAAAGCTGCGCGACACCGTGCGAGACGACAAGAAGTACGGTCGCGCGATCGGCTTCCGCTACCACGACGGCAAGCCCGGCATCGTCGAGGGACTCCTCTCGCGCGGCGACCGTCGGGTCGGGCGCGTGATCGAGGCGGTCTGGCGCGACGGCGGCCGCTTCGACGGCTGGAGCGAGCACTTCTCCTACGACCGCTGGCTGGGCGCGGCCGAGAGCGCACTCGCCGGGACCGGCGTCGATCTCGACTGGTACACCACCCGCGAGCGCGGCTACGACGAGATCCTGCCCTGGCAGCACCTCGACTCCGGCCTCGACAAGGACTGGCTCTGGGCCGACTGGGAGGAGGCGATCGACCCCGACAGCCAGCTCGAGGTCGAGGACTGCCGCTGGACCCCCTGCTACGACTGCGGTGTCTGTCCCGAGCTCGGCCTCGACATCCAGATCGGACCCACCGGCCGCGAGCTGCTGCCGCTCAGCGTCGTCTGAGCGCGCGGCGATACTCCGTCACGATGTGGCTGCTGCGCCGCCGCGCGGGCGACCATTTCGTGACGGAGTATCCCGACCGGTGATCAGCCCAGCGGCTCGGTGAGCGAGGAGCCGTCGGCGGACTGGATGGTGCAGGCGAGCAGGTCGCCGGCCTTCGGCTCCAGGTCGTCGGTGAGCAGGAGACCGTTGAGGTCGTCGCGCTCGAGGGCGGCGCGCTTCTCCGGGTCGTCGCCGATCTCCTCGTCGCACCACCCGGTCGCGGCCGTGGTGTCGTCGCCGGCGTCGGCGTACTCCTTGGCCTGGTCGGCGGTGAGGGTGACCATGGCGAAAACCTCGGCGTCGTGCTTCTCGTCGCAGTCCACGACCGTCAGGGAGCCGAAGCTGTCGTCGTCGTCGATGCCGGTGACGCAGTCGCCGGTCTTGAGGTCGTTGACGTCCTTGAGACTCGAGACGCCGAACCCGATCGCCACGACGATGAGGACGCCGACGATCAGCATGATCGGGGCGATGACCAGCGACGCGATCGCGAGGCCCTTGCCGTGGTCGCGACCGTCACGGCTGCGCCGCAGCACGATGATGGCCAGCACGATCGAGATCAACGCAGCCACGACGGGCACGCAGACCAGGAGCGCCAGCACCAGGGCGACGATGGCCATCGCCTTCGAGGGCTTGAGCTCCGCCGGACCGCCGTACGCCGGGCCGTAGCCGCCGGGAGCGCCCGGGGCTCCGGCGCCGTACGCCGGCGGCGGCGCGCCGTACGACGGCTGCTGGCCGTAGGGGTTGGGCTGGCCGTAGGGCGGCGGGGTCGGCTGCTGGCCGTACGGCGGCGGGGTGGGTTGCTGGCCGTAGTCGGGCTGCCCGCCCTCGGGAGGTGGCGTCGTCATCGTCGGATCCTTCGTCTGGACGGTGACCGGAGTGCCACCACGAACCGCTGTTGATGCTAGGGGACCAGCTCGTCCTCGACGTACGACGCTCGCGAGAGTCGCACGGCGAGCAGCACCATCGGCGCCACCAGGACCAGCAGCAGGGCCAGCGGAGCCGTCCAGGCGTCGGTGGCCTCGTAGAGCAGTCCGACCGTGAAGGGGCCGGTGGCGGCGACGAGGTAGCCCACAGCCTGGGTGAACGCCGACAGCGCCGCCGTGCCCTCGGGAGTGCGCGCGCGCAGGCCGACCAGGGTCAGGATGAGCGGGAAGGTGCAGGTGCCGACGCCGGCGAGCGCCGCCCAGAGCACGGCCAGCGTGTGCGGTGCGACCAGCAGCCCGACGTAGGCGACGGGGTAGCAGCCGATGACGAGCAGCAGCACCCGCAGCGGGGCGGCGGTCGTCGTGAACCACCGGGGCAGCACGAAGGACAGGGGGATGCTGATGCCGGTGACCACGCCGAGCAGCAGTCCGGCCTGGCTGCCGGTGAAGCCGTGGTCGCGCCAGAGCTGGGCGAACCATCCGAAGATCACGTAGGCCTGCAGCGCCTGGAGGCCGAAGAAGAGCGCCATCGCGGCGCCGACCCGGGTGCGGGCCACCTGCGCGAAGGTGACGGTGCGCCGCACCGGCTCCAGACCGCGGTCCGTGCGGGCGAGCAGCAGCCACGGCACCAGGGCCGCAGCGGCCAGCAGCGCCCAGACGCCGAGACCCCACCGCCAGCTGCCCCCGAGCTCCGAGAACGGGACGGTGAGCACGAGCGCAGCGGTCAGCCCCACCGCCAGGGTCGTGGTGTAGAGCGCGGTGACCTGACCGATCCGCTCCGGTGCGTGCCGCTTGACCAGGGAGGGGAGCAGCACGTTGGCCATCGCCATGCCGGCCACGGCCAGCAGGGAGAGGGCCAAGAACGCGAGGTCGCTGTCGGTCAGCACCCGGGCGCTCAGGCCGGTCACGGCCGCCACCAGGGCGAGCGCCGTCACCCGGTGCGGCCCGATCCGGCTCGCAGCCGCCGGCGCGAGCGCCCCGAAGACCGCGAAGGCGAGCACCGGCAGGGAGGTCAGCAGCGCGGCCTCGCCCGGACCGATGCCGAGCGAGTCGCGCACCTCCTCCAGCACCGGGCCGACGCTCACGGCGGCCGGTCGGAGGTTCGCCGCGAGCACCAGCAGGCCGACCAGGAAGAGCGGTGAGGTACGTCGGGTCACCCGCCCGATGCTCGCACCCGGTCCGACTGTCTGCGCCCTCGGGCAGGATGACGGCGTGCGCCATGTGACCGACGACGAACGCCGCGCCCGCATCGCCCGGCGCCACGGCATCGCGCCCGGCCTGCGCGCCGCCGATGCCGAGTCGGCCACCCGGGCGATGACGGTGCTCCACGCCACCGAGCCGGCGACCGTCTACCTCTCGCTCGCTGCCCGGGTCGACGGCCTGAGCCGGGCCGACGTCGACCGTGTCCTCTACGACGAGCGCACCCTGGTCAAGCAGCTGGCGATGAGGCGCACCCTGTTCGTCTTCCCGCTCGATCTGCTGCCGGCCGCCTGGGGCAGCGCGTCGGCGCGCGTGGCCGGCATCGAGCGCAAGCGCATCGCCAAGGACATCGTGCTGGCCGGTCTCGCCGACGACGGCGACGCGTGGCTCGACGACGCCCGAGTGCGGGTGCTCCGCCATCTCGACGACCTGCCCGACGGTGCGCAGGCGGGCGAGGTGCGCGCGCTCTTCCCCGAGCTGGCGACCGCCATCACCGTCTCGCCCGGCTCCCAGTGGAACCACACGCGCGTGCTCACCCACCTCGGCGCGACGGCCGACATCGTGCGGGCGGTCAACACCGGGCACTGGCGGATCTCGCGACCGCGCTACACCCGCATGGAGCACTGGCTCGCCGAGGTGCCCGAGGCGTGGGGGGAGCGGGAGGGGTATGCCGAGCTCACCGCGCGCTGGCTGCGCAGCTTCGGTCCAGGCACCACCGACGACCTCGCGTGGTGGCTCGGCTCCACCAAGACAGCGGTGAGCGCCGCGCTCGCCGACCTCGACGCCGTGCCGGCGGTGCTCGACGACGGTCGGAGCGCCTGGCTGCTGCCCGACGACCTCGAGGTGGAGCAGCCGGTGGCGCCGTGGGCCGCGCTGCTGCCCGTGCTCGACCCGACGGTGATGGGGTGGAAGGAGCGCGGCTTCTACCTCGGCGATCTCGGCTCCCGCCTCTTCGACCGCAACGGCAATGCCGGCAACACCGCCTGGTGGGACGGTCGGATCGTCGGCTCCTGGGTGCAGGACGACGCCGGCCGCGTCCACCTGCACCTGCTCCGGGAGGTGCCACCCGAGGGGCTCGCCGCGCTCGAGCTCGAGGCCGACCGACTGGAGACCTGGCTCGACGGTGAGCGGGTCGGCACCGTCTACCCGTCGCCGGCGATGCAGTCGGCCCGGGCCGACCTCTCGTAACCTAGCGCCGTGTCCCGCGCCCAGCCCGAGCAGCAAGCCCCGCCCGTCCAGCGGCTCCGTGTCCGCTACGCCAAGCGCGGACGGCTCAGGTTCACCAGTCACCGCGACTTCAGCCGGGCCTTCGAGCGGGCGGTCTTCCGTGCTCGGATCCCGATGGCCTACAGCTCCGGCTTCAACCCCCACCCCCGCATCTCGTACGCCGGCGCCGCGCCGACCGGTTCGGCCAGCGAGGCGGAGTACCTCGAGATCGGGCTGGCCGAGGTCCTCGACCCGGCTCGCGTGCACGCCGACCTGGAGTCCTCGCTGCCCCCCGGGCTCGACGTGCTCGAGGTCGTGGAGTCGGCCGGCGGCTCGTTGAGCGACCTGCTGGAGGCCTCGCGCTGGCTGCTCACGGTGTCCGGCGCGGCCGAGGCGGCGCGGGCCGCTGTCGAGACGTTCCTGGCGGCTCCCGAGGTGAGCGTCGAGCGGATGACCAAGAAGGGGCTGCGCACCTTCGACTGTCGTGCCGCGGTGGTGGCCCTGGAGGTCGTCGAGCGCGAGGACGGCGGCGCGCAGCTCGACCTGGTGCTGCGCCACGGCGTGCCCGCCGTGCGACCCGACGACGTGCTGCGGGGCCTGGCTGCCG
Source organism: Actinomycetota bacterium (assembly GCA_009702305.1). GTDB lineage: Bacteria > Actinomycetota > Actinomycetes > Propionibacteriales > Nocardioidaceae > Nocardioides. The sequence continues at coordinate 5,729 of WLIH01000044.1, forward strand.
TGGCTGCCTACGACGCCGGCCAGGCGCCCTTGCTGACCCGGCTGCAGCAGGGGCCGCTCGGCGTCGATGGCATCATCCAGGACCCGCTGCGCGCGAGGTAGGGCGACTTCGGCGACGGGTGTGCGATACTCGCCACGGTCCTCGACTCCAAGGTCGGCGACCCGACGACGTTCTCGCCGGTCCTCGCAGCATGAGGTCGGCACAGTGGATGTTCGTCGCAGCCAGACCGCGACGCGGCCGGCAGGCTCGGTGACAGCGAGTCCGCCACACACCTCGACCTGAGGTCGGCCCCGCGACCGCGGAGGCGGCGTACGAGCAGCCAGTGACGCACACCGCGGAGGGTGTCGGCGCCACCAGAAGGCTTTGCGCAACCGCCCCACCGCACCATGGGCGGCGGCGTACGACACGCCCGGACACGTGCTGGTGACCGGGCAGAGGAGCACCACACATGCCCGACGATTTCCAGGTGGGCGAGGCAACTCCCGCCCCCGACGGCACCACCTCCCCCGCTCCCGAGGCTGCCGCTCCCGAGGCTGCGTCTCCCGAGAAGGGGAAGCCCGCCAAGAAGGCCGCTGCCAAGAAGGCGCCGGCCAAGAAGGCCGCCACCAAGGCGGCGGCGAAGAAGACGGCGGGCAAGAAGGCGGCCAGCGCCTCGGCCCCCGTCGACGAGGCCCTCCCGATCGAGGGGGTCGAGCCGACGGCCGAGGACGCCACGGAGGCCGCCGCTCCCGCGAAGAAGGTCGCCAAGAAGGCCCCGGCCAAGAAGGCTGCCGCGAAGAAGGCCACCACCAAGAAGACGGCCGCGTCGAAGCTCCCCGAGACCGAGCCCGAGGCGCTCGTCGAGGCTGGCTCCGAGGACGCTGACGACACCGCGGCTGCCGCGGCCGCGCCCGCCGTGCTGTTCCAGGCTCCCGAGCCCACGGTGACCACCCGCACCCGCAAGCGCGCCCCGGCGAAGAAGGCCGTGAGCGAGCCCGCGAGCGAGACGGGCGAGCCCGCTGCAGAGGGCGACGACGCTGCGCCCACGACCACGCCGGTCCGCACGCGCCAGCCGCGCGCCACGGCGGCCAGCCGGGCCGCCGATGCAACGGGTGGCGATGACGACATCGACGCGTCCGACGACGAGGCCGAGGCCGACGAAACTGCCGACGGTGAGGGCGCTGAGGGTGGTGCTCCGCGCCGCCGCCGCCGCCGCGGTGGCCGGCGTCGCCGCAAGCCCGGTGAGGGCGGCTCGGACGCCGCTGACGGGTCAGAAGGCGCCGAGGACGACGGTGACGAGGCCGAGGCCGGCGCGCCCAGCAAGCAGAGCGGGTCCGACGACCCGTGGGACGACTTCGAGGACGGTGACGGCGCGGCGCAGCAGCCTCGCGCTCAGGGTCAGCGCTCGCGAGGCCAAGCCGCCCAGGGTGCCGGCCAGGGTGCCGGCCAGGGCGGCGGCAAGGCGCAGGGCGCCGGGGCGAAGGGGCAGGGTGGCGCCAAGGCGAGCACCGGTCCCGACGATGCCGAGGATGCCGACCAGCGCGACGGTGCCGACGACGGCGGAGACGGCTCCTCGCGCCGGCGCCGGCGCCGGCGCCGTGCGGGCGACGACGGTGGCGAGGGCGGCGACGACCCGGAGAACACCGTCACGCGGGTCCGATCGGCCCGCTCGGCCGAGGACCAGATCACCTCGATCTCCGGCTCGACCCGGCTCGAGGCGAAGAAGCAGCGCCGCCGTGAGGGCCGCGACGCCGGCCGCCGTCGCGCGCCGATCGTCAGCGAGGCCGAGTTCCTCGCCCGCCGTGAGGCCGTCGACCGGGTGATGGTCGTGCGCCAGCGCGACGACCTGACCCAGATCGCGGTCATCGAGGACAAGGTCCTCGTCGAGCACTACGTCGCGCGCGAGTCGCAGACCTCGATCATCGGCAACGTCTACCTCGGTCGGGTGCAGAACGTCCTGCCCTCGATGGAGGCCGCCTTCATCGACATCGGCAAGGGACGCAACGCCGTCCTGTACGCCGGTGAGGTCAATTGGGCCGCGCTCGGCCACAAGGAGGGCCAGCCGCGCAAGATCGAGTCGGTCCTCTCCTCCGGTCAGCCGGTGCTGGTCCAGGTGACCAAGGACCCGATCGGTCACAAGGGTGCGCGGCTGAGCAGCCAGGTCAGCCTGGCCGGCCGCTTCCTGGTCTACGTCCCGGACGGCACCACCAGCGGCATCTCCCGCAAGCTGCCCGACACCGAGCGCAACCGTCTCAAGACGCTGCTCAAGGAGATCGTCCCGGACACCGCGGGCGTGATCGTGCGCACCGCTGCCGAGGGGGCCAGCGAGGACGAGCTGACCCGCGACGTCGAGCGGCTCAAGGCCCGCTGGGAGGACATCGAGGCGAAGATCAAGGGCAATGCGCCGCAGTTGCTCTACGGCGAGCCCGACCTGACCCTCAAGGTGGTCCGCGACCTGTTCACCGAGGACTTCGCCAAGCTCGTGATCGAGGGCGACGACGCCTGGGAGACGGTCAAGGACTACGTCAGCCACATCGCGCCCGACCTCGAGGAGCGCCTGGAGCGCTACGAGCCGCAGAACGGCAAGGACGTCTTCGCGGCCTACCGCGTCGACGAGCAGATCGCCAAGGGTCTGGACCGCAAGGTCTGGCTGCCCTCGGGTGGCTCGCTCGTGATCGACCGCACCGAGGCGATGACGGTCGTCGACGTCAACACCGGCAAGTTCACCGGCTCGGGCGGCAACCTCGAGGAGACGGTCACGAAGAACAACCTCGAGGCGGCCGAGGAGATCGTGCGCCAGCTGCGGCTGCGTGACATCGGCGGCATCATCGTCGTCGACTTCATCGACATGGTCCTCGAGTCCAACCGCGATCTGGTGCTGCGGCGCCTGGTGGAGTGCCTCGGCCGTGACCGCACCCGCCACCAGGTCGCCGAGGTCACCTCGCTCGGTCTGGTGCAGATGACGCGCAAGCGCATCGGCACGGGTCTGCTCGAGGCGTTCTCGGACAACTGCGAGCACTGCCAGGGCCGCGGGATCGTGACCCACGACCACCCGGTCGAGCCCAAGCGTGGCGAGGACGACTCTCGTCGGGGCGGCGGCTCCGGCGGTGGCTCGGGCAGCGCCGGTGGCTCCGGCACCTCCGGCCGACGCTCGCGCGGTGGTCGGGGTCGTGGCCAGGGCGACGACGCCGACCAAGGCTCGCGATCCGGTGCCCCGTCCGGTGCTCCCTCGCCGAAGGTCGTAGCCGCCATGACGCGCCACGAGCCGTCCGACCAGCCGTCCGACGGGCCCGTCGAGGCCGCTGCCGAGGCGGTGACGCCTGACGAGACACCGCTGGCGACGTCCGTCGAGGCGGCGTACGACGCGCCCGACAGCACGGACACCACGGCGGACACCACGCCGGACACCATGGCCGTCGCCGAGCCCGAGCCCGAGCCCGAGCCGGAGGTCGCCCAGGCGCCCGAGCAGCCCGAGCCGGTCGCCGCGACGACCGCGGTCGTGACCCGCACGCGGCGACGCAGCGCCAGCCGCCCCGCCGGCCAGCCGGCCGGCACGGAAGCGGTCGCGGTCGTCGTCGAGACGAGCCCGGCGCCCGAGGCCGAGGCCGCGTCCGAGCCCGAGCCCGAGGCGGCGTCGAGCGAGGCGTCGGCCAAAGGAGTCGAGACTGCGGAGGTGGCTCCCGCGCCGCCGACGGTGATCACGCGCACCCGCGGCCGCAGTGCGACCCGTCCCGCCGGACCGCCCGCCCAGGCGCCCGACGCGGGCTCGGAGGCCGCCGACGCGCCCTCGCACGACGAGCACGGCACGGTCGAGCACGTCCCGATCAAGAAGAAGGGCACCCGCAAGCGGTGACCCGGAGCCGGGCCGGGGCACCGCTCGTTTTGCGGTGACCCGGCCCCGTCCGTACTATTGACTCTCGGTGCGCGCTTCGCGTGCCCTCTCTGTGTGGAACCTCCGATAGACGGTCGCCGCCCCGTGCGTGGGCCCGTTCGTGACTGGGTGCCCCAGACCCGCAGACCGAAGAGACCAGCTGGATGAGTTCGACGAAGGAGACCGCGGTGTACGCGATCGTGCGCGCAGGCGCGAAGCAGCAGAAGGTTGCCGTGGGCGACGTCATCGAGATCGACAAGGTGACGACCGGGGTGGGCGAGACGCTGACGCTTCCCGTCGTCCTCGCCGTCGACGGTGAGTCCGTCACCTCCGACGCGACCGCCCTCGGCAAGGCCTCGGTGACCGTCGAGGTCCTCGGCGCCACCAAGGGCCCCAAGATCATCATCCAGAAGTACAAGAACAAGACCGGCTACAAGAAGCGCCAGGGTCACCGCCAGAAGTACACCCAGGTCAAGGTCACCGACATCTCGCTCTGAGCCTCGGCTCGGGTCGTCCATCCACTGCCCACTCTTTGCAAGGACTCTGAAATGGCTCACAAGAAGGGCGCCGCGTCCACCAAGAACGGTCGCGACTCCAACTCCCAGCGCCTCGGCGTCAAGCGCTTCGGCGGCCAGGTCGTCGGCGCGGGCGAGATCATCGTCCGCCAGCGCGGCACGCACTTCCACCCGGGCAGCGGCGTCGGCCGCGGTGGCGACGACACCCTGTTCGCGCTGATCCCCGGTGCGGTGCAGTTCGGCACCCGGCGTGGGCGTCGCGTCATCAACATCGTCCCGGGCGAGTGACCTGAGGCGACACATCGTCGGTCCC
>WLIH01000440.1 GCA_009702305.1 Actinomycetota bacterium
GCGCAAGCAGCTGCTCACCCTCGCCCGGCTCGCCGGTGCGTCACACTGACGGGGTGCAGACCACCCGGACCCCCGAGCACCGATTCGCCGACCTGCCCGACTTCGCCTGGGCGCCGTCGTACGCCGACGTGGCCGACCCCGACGGCGGCAGCCTGCGGATGGCCTACATCGACGCCGGCCCGGCCGGGGGACCGGTCGCCCTGCTGCTGCACGGCGAGCCGACCTGGTCCTTCCTCTACCGGCACGTGATCGCGGAGCTGACGGCGTCGGGCGTGCGCTGCATCGCACCCGACCTGATCGGCTTCGGCCGCTCCGACAAGCCGCTCGCCACCGGCGACCACTCCTTCGCACGCCACGTGGAGTGGGTCCGCGAGCTGGTCCTCGACCACCTCGACCTCGGCGAGATGACCCTGGTCGGGCAGGACTGGGGCGGCCTGAGCGGGCTGCGGCTGGTGGCCGAGCACCCCGACCGCTTCGCGCGGGTCGTAGCGGCCAACACCGGGCTCCCGACCGGCGACGTGGCGATGCCCGAGATCTGGTGGGACTTCCGGCGCGCGATGGAGAGCGCGGACGTGGTCGACGTGGGGCGGTTCGTCGAGTCGGGCTGCGTGCGCCCGATGACCGACGAGGTGCGTGCGGCCTACGACGCGCCGTTCGTCGACGAGGCGGCCAAGGCCGGACCCCGGGTAATGCCGACCCTGGTGCCGACCGAGCCCGACGACCCCGCCGCCGCGGCCAACCGCGCGGCGTGGGAGGTGCTGACGAGGTGGGACAAGCCGTTCCTGACCGCCTTCAGCGACGGCGACCCCATCACGGGCGCGATGGGCCCGATCTTCCAGGCGATGGTGCCCGGCGCCGCGGGCCTCGACCACCCGGTGCTGGCCGACGCCGGCCACTTCGTCCAGGAGGACGCCGGTCGCGAGCTCGGTGCCGTGGTCGCACCGTTCATCTCCGGTGCGGGCGAACCGATCGGGGCTCGGCCGACATCATGAGGGTGTGAGCAGCCCCGTGGACTTCGCGACGTTCTACGACGTCGCCTGGCCGCGGGTGCTGCGCACGACGTATGCGGTGTGCGGTGAGCGGCAGCGGGCCGAGGACGCCGCGCAGACGGCGTTCGCGCAGGCGTACGCCGTCTGGTCGCGGGTGCAGCGCGCCGACGATCCGATGGCCTACGTCCGCCGGATCGCCGTCAACGCCGCCCTCGCCCAGGGCCGGCTGGCCTTCCGCCGGCGCGAGCTGTCGCGCGACGTGCTGCCCGAGCGGGCCCACGAGGACGACCCGCTCGCCCACGACGAGGTCTGGCAGGCCGTCCGCGATCTGCCGCCGCGCCAACGCGCTGTGATCGTGCTGCGCTACTACGACGATCTGAGCGAACGCCAGATCGCCGACGTCCTGCGGTGCCGACCCGGGACGGTCAAGTCCCAGGCGTCCGCCGCGCTCGCCACCCTGCGTGTCCGGCTCGAGGAGCCGGCGCTTCGAGGAGACCACCATGGAGCTTGAGGATCGGCTGAGCCGCGCGGTCCACGAGGCGCTGGCCAGGGTCGAGACCGGGCCGGGGGACCGGCCCGCGGCCGAGGCCGCGGGCCGCGGCCTGCGACGTCGTCGGCGCATGGCGAGCGGCGCCTGCGCCCTCGCGGTGGTGATCGGCGGTGTGGGGCTGGTGGCGGTCGTCGACACCCACCGGCCCGGCGACCGGTTGCCGACGGCGTCGTCCTCCGGGTGGCGCGCCGCCGCGCCGAGCCCGCTCTCGCCGCGCTACGACCCGCTGATGGCCTGGACGGGGAGCGAGGTGCTGGTCGTCGGTGGCCACACCGACGTGCCGTGCCCCCCGGCCGCGGACTGTGTCCGGCCGCCGGCGACTGCGGTCGCGCGCGATGCGGCGGCCTACGACCCCGAGAGCGACGAGTGGCGACCGATCGCGGACCCCCCAGGGCGCTTCGACGAGTTCATCGGCTCGGTCGTCGTCGACGGTGACCTCGTGGTCGCCGACGGACGGGAGTGGAGCCGCTTCGACGCCGACGCCGACGCGTGGACCCGGCTGCCCGATGCGCCCGAGCCCGGCCTGCGCAGCCTCACCACCGCCGACGGCCTCGTCTACGCCCTCGGCGCCGACCGGGTGCGGGTGCTCGATCTCGAGCAGGGGGTGTGGAGCGACCTGCCGCCGGACCCGCTGACCCCCCGGCTCAGCGAGGGCAGCCTGTTCGCCACCGACGCCGGCCTGCTGCTGACCGGGGTCGACTACGACGGCGTGGCGCCCGATGAGCCGGTGCTGCAGCAGGTCGACGTCTGGGACGGCGAGCGGTGGCGGCGTCTGCCGACGACCGGTCAGCTCTACGACTTCACGCACTGGACGGGTCGGCACCTGGTCTCCATCGACCCCGGCAGCGCCGACGGCGGCGAGGTCGACGGCTGGGACCGTGCCTACCCCAACGGCGGCTCCCTCGACCCGACCACCGGCCAGTGGAGTCCAATCCCGGGCCTGCCGACCGACTACCTCCCACCCTCAGACCGGCCCTGGCTGGTCGAGGCCGCCGACGGCCCCCTGGTCGCCGGCGCCGGTCGGGTCTACGACGACAGCACGGGGCAGTGGCGCGAGCTCGGCCGCCCCGACTCTCCTCTTGACTCCGAGCTCACCGCAGTGTGGGCCGACGGCGAGCTCGTGTCCTTCGGCGGCTTCGACAGCGATGCCGGCTATGACGACACGTCGGGCCTGGCGGCGCAGACCTGGATCTGGTCGCCCTGACGCTCCGGGCTCAGAGTCCGATCGCCGTCTCGGCGGCCGCCAGCACCGGCGCCGTGACCTCGCGGCATCGCGCGGCGCCATCGGCGTAGGTCTGCGTCACGTGCCCGAGGTCGGCCGCGAGCTCGGCGTACCTCGCCTGCACGGGCTCGAGCACCGCGACCACCGCATCGGTGACGGTCTTCTTGAGGGCGCCGTACGTCGTGATCCCGTCCGCGCTCCCGCCGCAGGCGTCGAGGATCTCCAGCAGGTTGGTCACCCCCGGCTTGGCGGTGCGGTCGCGACGCACGGCGTCGGCGCCGGTGTCGCTGTCGGTCAGGGCTCGCGCGAGCTTGCGGCGCACCACGTCGGGCGGATCGAGCAGGCGCACGACTCCGGCGCCGTCGGCTCCCGACTTGCCCATCTTCGCGGTCGGGTCCAGCAGGTCCATCACCCGCGCTCCTGCCGGCGGCGTGACGATCTGCGGGACCGTGAAGACGGCGCCGTACGCGTGGTTGAAGCGCAGCGCGAGGTCGCGGGTGAGCTCGAC
>WLIH01000441.1 GCA_009702305.1 Actinomycetota bacterium
GTTACCGCCTGGTCGCGGCCGCGGTGGCCGCCGACGTGCTGGTCACCGCTGTGCCGGGCCCGAGCGCCGTGCTGACCGCGCTCGCCGTGAGCGGGTTGCCGGTCGACCGCTTCTGCTTCGAGGGCTTCCTGCCGCGCAAGGCCGGCGAGCGCGCCCGCCGGCTCGCCTCACTGGCGGGCGAGGAGCGCACGATGGTCTTCTTCGAGGCTCCCCACCGCACCGAGGCCGCGCTGGCGGCGATGGCCGACGCCTGGGGTCCGGACCGGGCGGCAGCCGTGTGCCGCGAGCTGACCAAGACCCACGAGGAGGTACGCCGAGGCGGGCTCGGCGAGCTCGTGGCCTGGGCCGCGGAGGGTGTGCGGGGCGAGGTGACCATCGTGGTCGCCGGCGTCGACCCGGCGGCGGCCGGCATCGACGACGACCCGGCATCGTTGCGAGCCGCGGTGGCCGCGCGCGAGGCGGAGGGCGCCACCCGCAAGGATGCGATCGCGGAGGTCGCCAAGCTGGCGGGTGTGCCGAAGCGCGATGTCTACGACCTGGTGCACAGAGGAGCATGAGCGTGCGGATCACCGAGTTCAGCCGAGACGGCCTGACCTTCGACGTCCTCGACGAGGGGCCGGAGGACGGCGACCCGGTCGTGCTGCTGCACGGCTTCCCCGAGCGGGCGACGGTGTGGCGCGACGTGGCCCCGCTGCTGCATGCGGCCGGGCTCCGCACCTATGCCCTCGACCTGCGCGGCTACAGCCCGCGGGCCAGACCGCGGGGGAGGCGGCAGTATCGGCTGAGCCTGCTGGCGGGCGACGTCGCGGCGTTGATCGATCGGATCGGGGCCCCGGTGCACCTGGTCGGCCACGATTGGGGGGCGATCATCGGGTGGCGGGTCGCCGGTGAGCACCCCGACCGGCTGCGGTCGTGGACCGCCGTCTCGGTGCCGCACCTACGGGCCTACTTCCGCTCGACGCTGCGCTCGACCCAGGGCCTCAAGTCCTGGTACATCCTGCTCTTCCAGCTCCCGTTCCTGATGGAGGCGGTGCTCGGGCTGGCGCCCGGGGTGTTCCTCTTCGCGATGCGTCGCGGCGGGATGAGCGGCGAGGAGGTCCAGCGCTGTCGCCGGGAGTTCCTCGAGGCCGGCGCCCTGCCGGGCGCCCTCGGGATGTACCGCGCACTGCCGCTGATGGGGCGCGCCTCTCGCACCGACGTCCGAGTGCCAACGACGATGGTGTGGAGCGACGACGACATCGCGCTGGGTCGACTCGGTGTCGAGCTGACGGCCGAGCACGTGCACGCCGACTACGAGTTCGTCGAGCTGCCCGGGGTCACCCACTGGATCCCGACCCAGGCACCGGAGGCGCTGGCCGCCGCGATCGTGCGGCGAGCGTCGAGCACGTGAGCGGTCCGACCCGCGCCCGCGCCGAGACCGACGAGCGCGGCAGCCGCCGCGACCGGGAGCGTCCTCCGGCCCCCGAGCCGCTGCCGCACCCGGTCGTCGACAACCACTGCCACCTCGACATCGCCGACGCCGACGACGGCTGGTTCGCGACCGAGGACGCCCTCGCGGCGGCCGCTGCCGTCGGCGTACGCCGGATCGTGCAGATCGGCTGCGACCTGCCGGGAGCGCGCTGGGCCGTCGAGGCCGCGGCGACGTACGCCGCCCTCGTCGCCGGGGTGGCGCTGCACCCCAACGAGGCACCCCGACTGCCCGACCTCGACGTCGCGATGGCCGAGATCGAGGCTCTAGCGGGGGCGCACGACAAGGTCCGCGCGGTGGGGGAGACCGGACTCGACTTCTTCCGCACCGGCGACGACGGTCGCGCCGCGCAGGTGGAGTCCTTCCGGCGCCACATCGACCTGGCCAAGCGCCTCGACAAGACCCTCGTCATCCACGACCGCGACGCCCACCAGGCCGTGCTCGACGTCCTGGACGAGGAGGGTGCGCCCGAGCGGTGGGTGATGCACTGCTTCTCGGGCGACGCCGACTTCGCGCGGGCCTGCCTCGACCGGGGCGCCCACCTGTCCTTCGCCGGGACGGTCACCTTCAAGAACGCCCAGCCCTTGCGCGATGCGCTCGTGGTGGCGCCGCGCGAGCGCATCCTGGTCGAGACCGACGCGCCGTTCCTGACCCCCACGCCGTACCGCGGGCGTCCCAACGCGTCGTACCTCGTGCCGCTCACGATGCGCGTGATGGCGCAGGTGCGCGGCGACGACCTGGAGGAGCTGTGCGCCGCCGTCGACGCCAACACCGAGGTCGCGTTCGGCGGTGCCTGGTAGGCCTCGGGGGTCGCGGGGTCTCGATACGGCGCTGGCGCGCCTACTCGACCAACGAGTTGGCGGGGTGGCGGGGTCTCGATACGGCGCTGGCGCGCCTACTCGACCAACGGGTTGGCGGGGGTCGCGGGGGTCTCGGGGACGGGTAAAGCCCGGAGAGCCTGGTCACACGCCAGGCGGGGCGGTGTGGACCAGGGTTTGCATACTCGACCGGATCGCTGTTCTTCTGGAGCACTGACGGCCGGGATCGGGGACGATGTCGCGCCGGTGCACGCACCACGTGTGGTGTCCACCCGACCGGGCAGGCACTCCACATCGCGCCGGCACCCGAGGCCCGGGAAGCACGACGTACGGAGTCCTGTGCGCACGCACTTCAGCAGGCTCGCCCGCGGGCTGGCCGCTCGACTGACCACCGCCAGCCAGAGCAGAGCCCTCATGGCCGCACTGACCACCACCGTGGTCCTCGCGGTCGCCGGCACCACCTTGGGGTACAGCGCGTTGACCAGCTCGGTCACCCTGACCCTCGACGGCCGCACCGAGCAGGTCCGCTCGATGGGCGGCACCGTCGCCGAGGTCCTCGAGTCGCAGGGCGTCGAGATCGGCCCCCACGACATCGTCGCCCCCGACCTCGACGAGCCCGTCGAGGACGGCAGCAGTATCTCGGTGCTCTTCGGTCGCCCCTTCACGCTCAGCGTCGACGGCACCGAGGAGACCCACTGGGTCACGGCCACGACCGTCGCCGGTGCGCTCGAGCAGATCGGTCGCGGCTACCGCGACGCCGACCTGTCGCTGAGCCGTGGCGGCTCGCTGGACCGCTCCGGCGCCTCCCTCGAGGTGGTCACCCCGAAGACCCTGACCTTCAAGATCGCCGGCCGCAAGGCGATCACCCGCACGGTGACCGCCCTGACCGTCGAGGACGCGTTGGCCGAGGTCGGCGTGAAGGTGCACCAGCACGACCGCGCCAAGCCGGGCTTCGAGCAGCTGCTCAGCGACGGCGACA
>WLIH01000442.1 GCA_009702305.1 Actinomycetota bacterium
GAGCTGGTCCTCGATGCGCAGCAGCTGGTTGTACTTCGCGACCCGCTCCGAGCGGGCGGGAGCACCCGTCTTGATCTGGCCGCAGTTGGTCGCGACGGCGAGGTCGGCGATCGTGGTGTCCTCGGTCTCGCCGGAGCGGTGGCTCATCATGCAGCGGTAGCCGTTGCGGTGCGCCAGCTCGACCGAGTCCAAGGTCTCGGTGAGCGAGCCGATCTGGTTGACCTTGACCAGGAGGGCGTTGGCCTGGCCGCCGGCGATGCCGCGCGCGAGCCGCTCGACGTTGGTGACGAACAGGTCGTCGCCGACGAGCTGCGTCTGGGCGCCGAGGCGGTCGGTGATGGACTTCCACCCCTCCCAGTCGTCCTCGTCGAGCGGGTCCTCGATCGAGACGATGGGGTAGGCCGCCACGAGCTCGGCGTAGTAGTCGGTCATCTCCTGGGCGGTCTTCTGGGCGCCCTCGAAGGTGTAGAGCCCGCCCTCGCAGAACTCCGTGGCCGCGACGTCGAGCGCGAGCACGATGTCGGTGCCCAGGCGCTGCCCGGACTTCTCGATCGCCTCGGCGATCAGGTCGAGCGCTGCCCGGTTGGAGGACAGGTCGGGCGCGAAGCCGCCCTCGTCGCCGACGCCGGTGGCGAGGCCGCGGCTCTTCAGCACGGACTTCAGTGCGTGATAGACCTCGGCGCCGCTGCGCACGGCCTCCTTGAACGACGCCGCACCGACGGGCGCGATCATGAACTCCTGGATGTCGACGTTGGTGTCGGCGTGGGCGCCGCCGTTGAGGATGTTCATCATCGGCACCGGCAGCACGTGCGCGTTGGGACCGCCGACGTAGCGGTAGAGCGGCAGACCGGCCGAGTCGGCAGCGGCGCGAGCCACGGCGAGCGAGACACCCAGGATGGCGTTGGCGCCGAGGGTCGCCTTGTTGGGCGTGCCGTCGAGGTCGAGCATCGCCTGGTCGACCAGCCGCTGGTCGTCGGCGTCGAGACCCTCGACCGCGGGGCCGATCTGGTTGACGACCGCGTCCACGGCCTGCTGGACGCCCTTGCCGGCGTACCGATCGCCGCCGTCGCGCAGCTCCACCGCCTCGAACGCACCGGTCGACGCGCCCGACGGCACGGCGGCGCGAGCGAACGTGCCGTCGTCGAGGAGGACCTCCACCTCGACGGTGGGGTTGCCGCGGGAGTCGAGGATCTCGCGGGCGCCGACTGCTTCGATGGATGCCACGGTGCTGCTCCTGATGAGGTGAGGACGTCTGGACCGACGCTGCAGCCTATTCCGTCGCCTTGATCGCTTCCCACCGGGCGCTCACCGCGTCGGCGTCGAGCCCGGCGGCCTCCGCCCGCTCCTGGGCCGAGCCGAGCACGTGGGGGTTGCGCCGGCGCATCTTGGTGGCCAGCCCGCGCACGACGTCGTCGATGGTGAACTCACCGGCCTCTTCAGCGATCGCGGCGTGGAAGTAGACCTGCAGCAACAGGTCGCCGAGCTCCTCGCACAGATGGGCCGGATCGCCCTCCTCGACCGCCTCGACGACCTCCTGGGCCTCCTCGAGGAGGTACGGCAGCAGTGACTCGTGGGTCTGCTCGCGCTTCCAGGCGCACTCCGCGCGCAGCAGCCGCATCATGTCGGCGAACTCCCGCAACGGGTCGGCTGCGCTCATCGGATGGCGGTCATCGGATCAGGTGCAGCGCTGCGACTCCGGCAGCGCGTCGATCGACGCCTTCGGCTGCGGCTCGGTGAGCGCGGCGACGGCGTCGTCGCCGACGGCCACCGACAGCTCCTGGCGGTCGTTGACGACCGCGTCGGCGCTGAAGTCGATCGTGGTGAAGAGCGGGTTCGTCTCGATCCCGTGCTCCTGCTGCCACTCGACGAGCAGCTTCTGGCTCTCGAACTGCTTCTGCGAGTCCGCCGCGTCGGGACCGAGCCGCTCGGAGAGGACCGCGTCGATCACCGAGCTGGCGTAGTTGCTCGACACGAAGACCGGCAGCGCCTCCTCGACGTCGGCGTCGTCGACGCCACCGAGCTGCAGGCGGATCTGGTCGGCGAGCTTGGCGTAGATCGGCTCGCCGTCGATGCCGTTCTCCTCCGCGATCTGGTCGGCGACCGAGCCGAGCACCAGCTGCACGAGGATGGTGTTGCGCAGCGACGAGCCCGTGTAGCCGTCGCCGAGCAGCTGGGGCGAGGACCGCAGGACCTCGCAGGTCGGGCCGGAGACCTCGTCGATCAGGTCGAGCGAGATCGTGTCGTCGCCGACGGTCGCCGCGACCCCGGGGCGGACCTCCTCCTCGGAGACGCCGCAGCCGGAGAGCAGGCCGGAGCCGAGCAGCAGGACGGCGGCCGCACCCACGACCGGACGGGACAACCTCACGACATCTCCTTCGCTCCCCGACGCGGTCGGCCGGGAGGCGGGCCCAGTGTAGGACCCGACGGGAGCCGGTCGAGTCAGGCCGTGCTGCCGAGGCGTCCGCGCTGCTCGGCGAGCAGGGTCAGCCGGCGCACCTCGCGCTCCCGCTCACGGCGCTCGCGCCGCGAGGACCGGCGCGGCTCCTGGTAGGCGACATGACCCACCATCGACGTCAGCTCCGCGGCCGCCTCGCTCGCGGTGCGGCCCGACGCGGCCAGGCCGAGCGCCTGGGCCAGGCGGGCGTGGTCGCGCTCGACCAGGCTGACCAGCAGCGGCTCGACCATCGCGGCGTCGAGCACCCGCCGCAGGCCGGACGAGTGGTTGACCGCGCGCTGGTACGCCGTCACGACGAGGTCGGCGGTCGCGCCACCGCCGGTCTCGAGCTCGGCGTCGAGGCAGCCGCGCAGCACGGTGCTCCAACGCAGGTAGAGGGTGCGGAGCAGGTCGTCGAGGTCGACGAACGCCTCGGCGACGTACTCGCGGGTCATCCACTCGCGCAGCGAGATGTGCGGGTCGGCGATGACGAGGTCGAGGACGTGACGACGGTGTCGCAGGCGCGCCCAGGGATCGGCGGTGGACGGCTCGGTGGCGGCGGTGGGCAGGTTCAGCAGCGTCATGGCGGTGGCCTTGTCCGGGAGGATGGGGCGTCGACTGGGGGGTGACACCAGCCTGCTCCCGACGCCGATCCCACCGCGACCGCCGACTGGCCCATCGTGGCAGGGCGCGAGAGTGAGCCCGACCACATCCTCACGTGGGTGGGGCGGTCGCTAGTCCGGACGGACTAGGCCACTTGGCCGCGCGAGGGCCGCGAGCTGGACCCGGGAGGTCAGCCCGAGCTTCACGTAGACGTGGGAGAGGTGCGA
>WLIH01000443.1 GCA_009702305.1 Actinomycetota bacterium
CAGCGCGGCGCCCGAGGCGCGGCAGGGTGCGGGAGGTCGTCACGCCTACCAAACGAGGTAAAGCGAAGTGAGTTACTAGACTTACACGAGACGAGCCTCACGCCCGGTGCGGCGAGGCGAGGCTCAGCGCAGGCGGCCAGGCGTGCGGATCGCTCCCGTGCTGGCAGCGATCGTCTCCGGGGAGACCGTGGCGGTCTGCGCGAGGTGCTCTTCCAGGCGGGGGGTGGAGCCGCCCTGGAGGAACCGTGTGCGATCGCGGCTCAGGAAGGGCAGAGCGATGCGCGCCGAGTCGACGACGACGTCGGTCATCGTCGGCAGGTGCAGCCACCAGGAGGCGTCGGCCCCGGAGAGGAGGACGCCGATGCGGTGTCCCTTTGCGAGCACCCAGTCCTGGCCGTAGAGCGGGAGGCGGACCTCGGTGCTGCCCGCAGTGCGCAGCAGCTCGGTGCCGCGGCTGATCAGCCGCGCCTGACCGGACGGGTCGATGTCGTAGACCATGCCGACCAGGTTGGCCCGGGGTGCCGTGGTGGTGAGCGAGGCGGTCAGCACGGGCTCCCCGGAGAGCCAGGCGCGATGGGTCAGCGGCTTCGAGACCGTCCAGACGCCGTTGCCGGCGGCGTCACCGAAAGCGTCGTTGCTGCCGTCGTCGGCGTACGACCCGGTGAGCAGGGGGCTCTGGAGCATCCGCGTGTCGGGCGCGGGCCAGGACCGCTCCCAACGCCAGCGGCCGAGGCTGTCCTGGACGTCGACGCCCGGCTTGGCGCCGGGAGTGCCCAGGAGATGGTGGTCGAGGAAGGTCATCACCGCGTCGACGAAGGCCTGGACCGGACGGCCGGTCTGGGTGCGCTTGCCGTCGGTCGTCTGCTCCCAGCCGCGGACGTGGTCGAACTGGCCGAACCACGCCTGGTTGTCCTTGCCCGGCAGGTGGTTGAAGAAGTCGAACGCCGCGTCGGGCTTGGTGTTGGCCTCCAGGAAGCCCTGGGTGAGGAAGAGGGGCACCCGCGAGGTCCGCGACGGTGGCAGCAGGTCGCGCTCGACCCAGAACGGGTCGTCAGGGTCGTCGATCTGCTGCATCGCGTAGTTGATGCCGTAGCAGTAGAGCTGCGGCAGGCCGCTGACGTGGTAGTCCGGGGTGTCGTTGATCGTGCCCGGCGTGGCGTCGGACGCCTGGAACAACAGGGGAGTGGCGAGCGAGTTCGTGAAGCGCACGCCGTTGTTGTAGAGGTAGCGGTAGCCGGAGAAGACCGGCTCCATCGCGACGACGGCGGCCAGCCCCTTCGGCTTGTTGGCCAGGCCCATCAGGCCGGTCCAGGCGTCGTACGACTTGCCGAGCAGGGCGACCTTGCCGGTCGACCAGGGCTGCGACGCCGCCCACTCGACGGCGGTGACGACGGCGCCCTGCTCCCGCGCGCCACCCCAGTCGTTGCAGCTGCCGGAGCCGCCGAAGCCCGGCAGGTCGACCATCACGTAGGTGTAGCCGCGCTCCAGAGCGCCGGTCAGGTCGAGGAAGTCGTAGAACCGCTCGCTCGGACCCTCGGCCGTCGGGTCGAAGGGGGCCGTCTCGCCGGAGTGGCTGGTGTAGGGGCTGACGGTGAGGATCACCGGCGTCTTGACGTCGTCGGCGATCCCGGCCGGTCGCAGGATGTCGGCATGCAGCGTCGAGATCCCATCCCCTGCTGGGATGTAGGCCTCCGAGTGCTGCGCGTCGGCGCGCTCGGCGGCTCGCGCGGGCGATCCCGAAGCCGGCACGAGCAGCGCCGTCAGCAGCGAGACCAGACAGGTCAGGAGGAGGGAGCGCGTCGCGCGCAGCGGGGTCACGCCGGGTCAACGAGCCGGGCGCTGCCGAGGTACGTCGGCGGACGGCTGCCGCACCCGGCGGTGGCGTTTGCGCCCCGGCCTCCGGGGGCACGTGGAGATCTCCCCCTCGCACGAGCAACGGAGCACCCCCATGACCGACGACCGGAGCCGCGTCGTCGGCGGGCGCTACGAGCTGCGCGGCCTCCTCGGCAGCGGCGGGATGGCCGAGGTGCACCGCGCTCTCGACCCGGTGCTGCAGCGCGAGGTCGCCGTCAAGGTGATGCGCACCGCGTTGGTGGACCCGGTCGACCGCCAGCGCTTCGCCTCCGAGACCAGGGTGCTGGCCGGTCTCAGCAGCCGTCACCTGGTGACGCTGCTCGACGCAGGCGTCGACGAGCCCGAGACTCCGGGGGCACCTCCTCGGCCCTGGCTGGTGATGGAGCTCGTCGACGGGCCCACGTTGGCGCAGCGACTCGCCATCGGCGACCTCTCGCAGGCGGAGGTCGCGCGCATCGGTGCCGGGGTCGCTGCCGGCCTCGACCACGTGCACCGGGCCGGGGTCGTGCACCGCGACGTCAAGCCGGCCAACGTGCTCCTCACCGCGACCGGTGTCGCCAAGCTCGCTGACTTCGGTGTGGCCAGGAGGTCGGGGGAGGACGCCCAGCTGACCCGCACCGGGCACACCGTCGGCACGGCGGCCTACCTCGCCCCGGAGCAGCTCTCGGATGAGCCGGTGACGGGGGCGAGCGACGTCTACTCGCTGGGCCTGGTGCTGCTGGAGGCGCTGACCGGGAGGCGGGCGTACGTCGGCACCGGCACCGAGGTGGCCTTCGCCCGGCTCCGGCACAGCCCCACGATCCCGGTCTCGCTCGGTGCCCGGTGGACCCGGCTGCTCGCCGCGATGGTCGCCGAACTCCCGACGGACCGACCCTCCGCGGGCGAGGTGGCCGCGGCGCTGACCTCCCTCGGCCTCGCCGAGCCGGCGCCCCTGTCGTCGCGCGACGACCCGAGTCTGGAGGCGACCGGGTCGTGGACCGCGCTGCCCCTGGCCGCCACTCCGGCTCCCGCCCGAGCGGGCGACCGGTCTCGTCGCCGGGTGCTGGCCGCTGTCGCTGCCGTCGCCGTGGCGTCCGGTCTCACGGGCGCGTTGGTGAGCGCCGGCAGTGGCGGACAGGTCCCGCCCGCCGCCGCCTCCGCCGCGGTCGGCAGCCCCGCGTCCGACGCCGCGTCATCGGGCTCCGTCCGCCCGGCCGGGTCCGACGCTGCGAGTGCGTCGGCCGCGGCTGCGACGTCCGACCCCGCACCGGTGGTCGTGCGCGAGGACCGTTCGACCCGGGTCGCTGCGGCCCCACCTCAGCGACCCCAGGCGGACTCGGGCGCTCCGCATGCGAAGGAGCCGAGGAAGCACCCGAAGAAGCACCCAGCGAAGGGAGTCGGCCACCGCGGTCCCCGCAGGTGACGGTCGAG
>WLIH01000444.1 GCA_009702305.1 Actinomycetota bacterium
GATGGCCCACGAGAGCGCGAGCAGCGTCGACTTGCGCAGGCGGTGCACCGGGAGCTGGGGGTGCAGGCGACGGAGCTCGGCGTAGACGGACGGGGTCCGGGGCTCGGCCGCGGCGCGGGCGGCGTCGACGGCGTTCGAGATCGCGACGTCGAGGCGGATGCCGGCCTCGCGACGCTCGACGATCGCGCGGACCGCCTCGACGTCGGACTCGGCATAGCGCCGGTGGCCGGAGTCGAGCCGCGACGGGGTGGGGAAGCCGTGGCGCTGCTCCCAGATGCGCAGCGTGGCCGGGCTGACCCCGGTGCGCTCGGCCAGCTCGCCGATCGTGAGCGGATCCGTGGACCTCGACATGGTGTTCATGTTTCCACAGTAATCCTCCACAGGCTGTGGAGGAAATGGTGGATAATCGGCGGCGGGGGATAGTCCGTCACGATCCGGTCGTCCGCGAGCCCCGATGGCGACCAGATCGTGACGGACTATCGCAGTTGTGAGTGAGCACTCACTCACTTAAGGTGGGCGCATGAGTCCCCGGGCCCGGCCAATGTCGCCGCAGGAGCGACGGGCGTCGCTGATCGACGTCACGCTGCGACTGCTGCGCGAGCACGGCCGCCAGATCACCACCCGCCAGATCGCCGAGGCCGCGGGGATCGCCGAGGGCACGATCTTCCGGGTCGTCGACTCCAAGGAGGAGCTGATCGACGCCGCCGTGGCCCGCGCCTTCGACCCCGGCGAGGTGGTGGCCCGGATCGAGGAGATCGACCGCTCCCTGCCGCTGGTCGAGCGGCTGCTGATCCTGGTCTCGATCCTGCAGCAGCGCTTCCGCGCGACGTTCGTCCTGATGGAGAAGGTCGGTCTCGTGCGCCCGCCCGACCACGACGACGAGGCCCACGCGGCCTGGAGGGCCCATCTCGAGCTCCTCATCGTCGACCTGGTCGCCGCCGACGCCGACCGGCTCCGGGTCGGCGTCGAGGAGTTCACCCACACCCTGCGGCTGCTGACCTTCGCCGGCAGCCACCCCCTGATCGCCGACGGGCGGCTGCTCAGCCCCGAGCAGATCGTCGACACCGTGCTCCACGGCACGCTCCGAGAGGTCCGCTGATGCTCGTCTCCCTGCTCCGCACCCGTCTGAAGCCCTACGCGCGATGGCTCGCGATCGTCGTCGGGCTCCAGTTCGTCGGCGTGCTGGCGATGCTCTACCTGCCCAGCCTCAACGCCCGGATCATCGACGAGGGCATCGCCCGCAGCGACACCGGCGTCATCTGGCGCCTCGGTGCCGTGATGCTCGCGGTGTCCTTCCTGCAGATCCTGTGCTCGGTCGGCGCCGCATGGTTCGGCGCTCGGACGGCGATGGCGTTCGGCCGCGACCTTCGCCGCGAGCTCTTCCACCGGGTCGGGGGCTTCTCGACCCGCGAGGTCCAGCACTTCGGCGCCCCGTCGCTGATCACCCGCACGACCAACGACGTCCAGCAGGTGCAGATGCTGGTCGTGATGACCTGCCTGATCGCCGTGTCGAGCCCGATCATGATGGTCGGCGGCGTGATCATGGCCCTGCGCGAGGACATCGGCCTGGGTTGGATCCTCGCCGTCGTCGTGCCGGCGCTCTTCGCGAGCGTCGGCTTCGTGGTCTGGCAGATGGTGCCGAGCTTCCGGCTGATGCAGGAGCGCATCGACGAGGTCAACCGGGTGCTGCGCGAGCAGATCACCGGCATCAGGGTGGTGCGCGCCTTCGTCCGCGAGCCGCACGAGGCCCGCCGCTTCGCCCGCGCCAACGACGACCTGACCGAGGTCGCCGTGCGCGCCGGTCGGTGGCAGGCGACGATGTTTCCCCTGGTGATGCTGGTGGTGAACGTCTCCAGCGTCGCGGTCATCTGGTTCGGCGGACACCGCGTCGACGACGGTCAGATGGGGGTCGGCGCGCTGACGGCGTTCCTCTCCTACCTGATGCAGATCCTGATGTCGGTGATGATGGCGACCTTCATGCTGATGCAGGTGCCGCGCTCGGCGGTGTGCGCCGACCGGATCGCCGAGGTGCTCGGCACCGACTCCTCGGTCGTGCCGCCGACCAACCCGGTCGCCCCCGATCCGACGCTGCGCGGTCACCTCGACCTGGAGGACGTCAACTTCGCCTACCCGGGTGCTGAGTCGCCCGTGCTCAGTGGCGTCTCGTTCGTCGCACGGCCGGGGCAGACGGTTGCGGTCATCGGCTCCACGGGCGCGGGCAAGTCGACCCTGATCAACCTGGTGCCGCGCCTCTTCGACGCCTCGTCGGGCGTCGTCCGGGTCGCCGGGCAGGACGTACGCGAGGTCGACCCGGACCTGCTCTGGGAGCAGATCGGGCTGGTCCCGCAGCGCGCCTACCTCTTCTCCGGCACCATCCGCTCCAACCTCCAGCACGGCCGTCCGGACGCGACGGAGGACGACATGTGGTCGGCGCTCGGTGTCGCGCAGGCCCGAGACTTCGTCGAGGCGCTGCCCGAGGGGTTGGACGCGCCGGTCTCGCAGGGCGGCACGAACTTCTCCGGCGGTCAGCGCCAGCGGCTCGCGATCGCGAGGGCCGTGATCCGCAGGCCGGGGATCTACCTCTTCGACGACTCGTTCTCGGCACTCGACCTCGCCACCGACGCTCGCCTGCGTGCCGCGCTGGCCCCTGTCACCACCGACGCCACGGTCGTGGTGGTCGCCCAACGCGTCTCGACCATCCGCGACGCCGACCTGATCCTCGTGCTCGAGGATGGCGTGGTCGTCGGCCGGGGCACCCACGACGAGCTGCGGGCCGGGTGTGCGACGTACCAGGAGATCGTCGCCTCCCAGCTGACCGCCGAGGAGGCGCTCGCATGAGTGAGTCCAAGCCCCAGGCCTTCAAGGCGACCGAGCGCATCGAGGCACCGCAGACCGGCCCGGGGCGCGGGCCGATGGGTCCGGGCGCGATGGTCGCGCAGAAGGCGATGACCTTCGGCCCGTCGGCCAAGCGGCTCGCCGGGCGGATGCGCCCGGACCGCGCGCAGGCCATGCTGGTGGTCGCCATCACCGTCGTCAGCGTCTCGCTGATGTCGGTCGGGCCACGGCTGCTCGGCCACGCGACCGACCTGGTCTTCCGTGGCCTGGTCGGCCGCTCCGTGCCGGTCGGCACCCCCGAGTCCGAGCTGCCCGACGCCGTCCGCGGCCAGGGTGTGGTGCCCGGCGAGGGAGTCGACTTCGACGCGGTGGGTCACACGCTCCTGCTCGTGCTGGCGGTGTACGCCGCCGCGTCGCTGCTCGGC
>WLIH01000445.1 GCA_009702305.1 Actinomycetota bacterium
GCGCCGGTCAGCTGGGCGAGGCAGGTCTGGTCGCCGAGGCGCTGCGTGAGCTGCCGGTCGGCGACCCGACGGCGCTGGAGCTGTGGAACGACCTCCACATCCTGCTCGCCAACGCCGCGGCCGCCTGTTCGCTGCTCTCCCAGGTGCACCCCGACAGCGCCCTGCGGGAGGCGGCCGAGGAGGGCATCCAGGAGCTGAGCCGCTTCTCGACCGACCTGATGCTCGACGCCGCCGTCTTCGAGCGGCTCTCAGCCGTGCCGGGCGACGACCTGGACGACGGGGCCGCTCGGGTGCTGGCCGACGCGCTGCGGGCCTACCGGCGGGCGGGTGTGGATCGCGACGAGGAGACGCGCGAGCGGCTGCGCGCCCTCGCCGAGCGCGCCACCGCGCTCGACCAGGCCTTCTCGCGCAACATCCGCGACGGGGCGGGGGAGACCCGCGTCGCCCCGGAGGCGCTGGCCGGGCTGCCGGCCGACTACGTCGAGGCGCACCCGGTCGGTGACGACGGCCTGGTGACGATCACGACGGGCTATCCGGACACGAACCCGTTCATGCTGTTCTCCACCGACGCGGCCGCCCGTCGCGCGGTGATCTCGACCTTCCTCGACCTCGGGTGGCCGGCCAACGACGCCGTGCTCGCGGAGCTGCTCGCGGTGCGCGACGAGCAGGCTCGGCTGCTGGGCTACGACGGTTGGGCCGACTACGACGCCGACGTGAAGATGATCGGGAGCGGAGCCGCGATCGCCGAGTTCATCGACCAGATCACCCGCGACGCCACACCGGCCTCCGACCGCGACGTCGCCGTGCTGGTCGAGCGCGCCCGCCGGGATCGGCCCGACCTCGTCACGCTCGACGTCGCCGACTCGCGCTACTACGGCGAGGTCGTGCGCCGTGAGCAGTACGACGTCGACGCGCAGGTCGTGCGGGCCTACTTCGACTTCACGCGCGTGCGCCGAGGGCTGCTCGACGTGACCGGCCGCCTCTTCGGCCTCACCTACACCGATGTGCCGGACGCGCCCGTGTGGCACCCGGAGGTCACGGTGCACGACGTGTACCTCGGCGAGGAGCTGCTCGGGCGGATCTACCTCGACCTGCATCCGCGCGCCGACAAGTACAACCACGCTGCCCAGTTCACCCTCGTCGACGGGATCGGCGGACGGCAGCTCCCCGAGGGCGTGCTGGTCTGCAACTTCGGCCGGGCGGTGATGGAGCACAGCGAGGTGGTGACGCTCTTCCACGAGTTCGGGCACCTCATGCACCACGTGCTGGCCGGACGCCACCCCTGGGCGCGCTTCTCCGGGGTCGCGACCGAGTGGGACTTCGTCGAGGCGCCCAGCCAGATGCTCGAGGAGTGGGCCTGGGATGCCGACGTGCTGGCGACGTTCGCGACCGATGCCGGCGGCACCGCCATCCCGGCCGAGCTGGTCGCGAAGATGCGGGCCGCCGACGAGTTCGGCAAGGGCTACTACGCCCGGACGCAGATGTTCTACGCCGCCGTCTCCTACCGGCTGCACCAAGAGTTGCCGGCGGACCTCACGGCGCGGGTCCGCGAGCTCTCCGAGCAGTACGCCGCCTGGCAGCCGATCCCCGGCAGCCACTTCCACTGCGGCTTCGGTCACCTGGGCGGCTACAGCTCGGCCTACTACACCTACATGTGGAGCGCCGTGATCGCGAAGGACCTCTTCTCGGCCTTCGACCACGACGACCTCTTCGACACTGCGGTGGCGACCCGCTACCGCGACCTGGTGCTGGCGGCCGGGGGCAGCAAGGACGCGGCTGACCTGGTGGCCGACTTCCTCGGCCGGCCCTACAGCTCGGATGCCTTCCGGGCCTGGCTGGAGAGCTGAGCGGGTGCGGTCCGAGACACTGCAGGTCCGCACCGGCGACCGGGAGCGGGTCCTCGACATCACCGCTCAGGCGAGTTCCTGGGTGCGCGGGCGAGGAGACGGGATCCTGCACGTCTTCGTGCCCCACGCGACGGCCGGCATCGCCATCCTCGAGACCGGCGCAGGCAGCGACGACGACCTGCTCAGCGCACTCGCCGACCTGTTGCCGGCCGACGACCGCTGGCGCCACCGCCACGGCAGCCCCGGGCACGGACGCTCGCACGTCCTCCCGGCCCTCGTGCCGCCGTACGCCACGGTGCCGGTGATCGGCGGCGACCTCGCCCTCGGCACGTGGCAGAGCATCTGCGTGGTCGACCTCAACGTCGACAACCACGTGCGCGAGGTGCGTCTGAGCCTGCTTGGCGACCAGGCGTCGTGAGCGAGCTGACGTTGCGACCCGAGGTCGCGGCCGATGGCGCTGCGGTCGAGCGGGTCGTGCGCGCGGCGTTCGGCGAGCACGACCCGGCCGAGGGCGACCAGGTCGCGCGGCTGGTGCACGCCCTCCATGCGGGCGGCAGTGCGCGGGGCGGTGTCGTCGCCGAGACGGGGGGCGACGTGGTGGGTCACGTGCTGCTGAGCCGTGGTTGGGTCGATGCCCGCGACCGACTCGTCGAGGTGCTGGTCCTGAGTCCGCTGTCGGTGCTGCCGAGGCACCAGGGTGTCGGCATCGGGACGGCCCTCGTCGCGGAGGCGATCTCGATCGCCGACACGTCGGGCGCGCCCGCGCTGTTCCTCGAGGGCTCCCCGCAGTACTACGGCGCTCGCGGCTTCGAGCCGGGGAGCCGGCACGGCTTCGGGCGGCCGTCGCCGCGGATCCCGGAGGCGGCCTTCCAGGTGCGGCTGCTGGCCGCCCACGAGCCGACGATGACCGGACCGCTGGTCTACTGCGAGGCGTTCTGGGCCCACGACAGCGTCGGTCTGCGCGACCCAGTGCTGGCTCAGCTGGAGGCCAGCCTGCGGACCGACGACTAGGTGAGGGGCAGCAGGGTGTCGGCCGAGCCGACGCGCCAGACGGCCAGGCCGTGCAGACCGTACTCCCGCGCGAGGGCCTGGCGAGCGGCGTAGGAGCGCCGGTCCGACCACCAGATCCTGGTGCCGTCGGAGAGGGTGGCGGTCCACTCCGCCGGCCCCGGCTTCCAGTGGGCTTGCGCCCCGTCGGCGGCCACGACCCGGCGAGCACCGCGCGTGAGCAGGGTGTGGCCGGTGCCGCGTCGCGGCCAGGTGTAGCCGTAGCCGGCGACGCCGAGGTCGAGCTGCGCGGCCGGCACCTGCTCCAGCGCGGCCTCGAGGGTGCGTCGCTGCCAGCCGAGGCCGCCGATCGGGCCCGGACCCGACCACGACGGACCGTGCTGGTCGTAGGTCATCA
>WLIH01000446.1 GCA_009702305.1 Actinomycetota bacterium
GCCGGCTATCCGCAGAAGCTCCTCACGGCGCTGCGCGCCGCGGCTCCGGCCGGTGTCACCGAGCCCAACGTCGTGGTGCTGACACCCGGCGTCTTCAACGGCGCCTACTTCGAGCACGCACTGCTCGCCCGCACCATGGGCGTCGAGCTGGTCGAGGGCCGCGACCTGGAGTGCCGGCGCGGTCGGGTGATGATGCGCACCACCAAGGGACTCGAGCCGGTGCACGTGATCTACCGCCGCGTCGACGACGAGTTCCTCGACCCGGTGCACTTCCGCGCCGACTCGATGCTGGGCTGTCCCGGCATGATCGACGCCGCCCGTGCGGGCAACCTCACCCTGGCCAATGCCGTCGGCAACGGCGTGGCCGACGACAAGCTCGTCTACACCTACCTGCCCGACTTGATCCGCTATTACCTCAGCGAGGAGCCGGTGATCCGCAACGTCGACACCTGGCGGGTCGGTGACAAGGAGGCTCGCGAGGAGGTGCTCGACCGCCTCGACGAGCTGGTCCTCAAGCCGGTCGACGGGTCGGGCGGCAAGGGGATCGTGATCGGACCGCGCGCCACGAAGGCCGAGCTCGACGAGCTCCGCGGCAAGGTGATCGAGGACCCGCGCGCCTGGATCGCGCAGCCGGTCGTGCAGCTCTCGACCGTGCCGACGTTCGTCGACGGCGAGCTCGGTCCGCGCCACGTCGACCTGCGGCCCTTCGCCGTCAACGACGGATCGCGGGTCTGGGTGCTGCCTGGAGGGCTGACCCGGGTCGCGCTGGCCAAGGGCGAGCTGATCGTGAACTCCTCGCGCGGCGGCGGCTCCAAGGACACCTGGGTGCTGGCCGGACCCTCGATGCCCGTGGCCGACGAGACCGACGAGGTCGAGGTGGAGGTCGCCGCCGGCCCTGCCGAGGTCGCGGCACCGGTCGCCAGCTCCCCCGGCCCGGCGCCGAGCGAGCCCGCGAACCAGCAGCAGGAGCAGCAACAGCAACAGTGCGCCCTGACCAGCGAGGGGACCTCGCCATGCTGAGCCGGATCGCGGAGTCGATGTTCTGGATCGGGCGCTACGTCGAGCGGGCCGAGGACACCGCGCGCATCCTCGACGTGCAGACCCAGCTCCTGCTGGAGGACGCCACGATCGAGGAGGACCCGACCTGCCGGGCCCTGCTCTCCATCATGGGCGTCGACCTCGAGGCCGACGAGCCCGTCGACGTCTCGATGGTGCTGCGGTGGCTGGCCTACGACCAGGCCTCGTCGTCGTCGATCGCCTCCGCCCTGGCCGGCGCCCGCGAGAGCGCCCGGCGCGCCCGCGAGACGCTCTCGGTGCCGATGTGGGAGGCGATCAACACGACGTACCGCGCGATCCCGTCGGGCCACTTCCACTCGATGCGCGCTCCCGGGATCTTCCAGTGGGTGCGCGAGCGGGCCGCCCTGATCAACGGCACCGCCGACGCCACGATGACCCGCGACGAGGGCTGGCACTTCCTGATGCTGGGCCGCTGCGTCGAGCGGGCCGACATGACCTCGCGCCTGGTCGCCACCGCGTCGTTGACCTCCGGCACAGGCGCGCCCTGGACCAGCACCCTGCGTGCGTGCGGTGCCTACGAGGCGTTCCTGCGCACCTACCGCGGGCTGGAGACCGAGCGGGGAGCCGCGGAGTTCCTGCTGCTCGACCGGCTCTTCCCGCGCTCGGTGGTCTTCGCCCTCAACCGGGCCGAGCAGTGCGTCGACAACCTGGAGGCGGGCGGGCAGCGGGCCGGCTTCCAGAACGAGGCCCAGCGGCTGCTCGGGCGGATGCGCGCCGAGCTCGAGTACCGCTCGCTCTCGGACGTGATGGCCGACCTGCCGACCGAGATGGAGCGGCTGCAGCGCACCTGCGCGCAGGCCACCGAGGCCGTCACCCGGCGCTACTTCGCCGGCGCCGAGGCGATGGCCTGGCAAGGGATCAGGGAGTGAGCATGCAGCTGCGGATCACGCACACCACGCGCTTCGAGTACGACGGCAAGGCCGTCGCTTCGTACAACCACGCCCGGATGACCCCGGTGACCACCCCCGAGCAGATCGTCGTGCACTCTCGCCTCGAGGTGACCCCCAAGCCGTGGACCTACGAGTACCGCGACTACTACGGCACCCTGGTGACGGCGTTCGAGGTCGTCGACCCGCACGAGTCGATGACCGTCACCGCGACCGCGACGGTGCACACCAACCGCTCCGCGAGCCACGGCCCGCGCCAGACGTGGGCCGAGATGGCCGAGCGCGAGGTCGCCGACCGGTGGACCGAGTACCTCATGCTGCCGCCGCTGGTCACTCCCCCGGCCGATTTCGCCGCGCGGGTGCGGGCGATCGCCGACGAGTCCGCCCTGCCCGGTGAGGCGGCCCGGGCCGTGTGCGCCTTCGTGCACGACGAGGTCGAGTACCTCCCCGGCGCCACCAACGTCAGCTCGCACGGCGCCGAGGCCTGGCAGCAGCGCGCCGGGGTCTGCCAGGACATGGTGCACCTCGTGATCGGCGGGCTGCGCTCGATCGGCATCCCCGCGCGCTACGTCTCCGGCTACTTCCACCCCCGCGACGAGCCTGCCATCGGCGAGACCGTGCGCGGCGAGTCGCACGCCTGGGTCGAGTGGTGGGACGACGGCTGGCACCCCTTCGACCCCACCAACGACACCGAGCCCGACGACCGCTACGTCGCCGTCGCCACCGGCCGCGACTACCAGGACGTCAAGCCCGTCAGCGGCATCTACTCCGGCGCCGAGACCACCGAGATGACCGTCGAGGTCGACGTGGTCCGGCTCGCCTGAGGCTTCCTGCACCCTGTCGTTTGGTCCCCAACCGCAAGAATTCGGGCGCCGGCTGTGCGGTCTGTGACCAATCGATGCCTCGGTCGGCGAGGCCTCGACGACGGGTCGCGGTCCGCGGGTGCCCTATCCTGCTCGGGCGGATGGGCTGGCCGGGCGACCGCGTCCCACTCCTCGCGGAGCGGGCCGAGGAAGGTCCGGGCTCCACAGGGCAAGGTGGTGGGTAACACCCACCCGAGGTGACTCGCGGGAAAGTGCCACAGAAAACAGACCGCCGCCCCGCTCGCGGGGCGGTCAGGGTGAAACGGTGGTGTAAGAGACCACCAGCGACCGGGGTGACCCGGCCGGCTCGGCAAACCCCACCTGGAGCAAGGTCAAACAGTGCATGTCCGAGGGCGGCCCGCCCGAGTGCACGGGTAGATCGCTGGAGGCTGCC
>WLIH01000447.1 GCA_009702305.1 Actinomycetota bacterium
CGGACTCGACCTGCACCGAGTACGACCCCTGCGTGCGCCACGTCGACGACGACGCGATCGCGCCACCCGTCGTCGCCCACCCCGCCGTGGTCTCCATGTCCGCGAGCGTCGACCCCGTCCGCGGCAACGACGTCACCGTCGCCGACGACTGCGTCGCCGACCGCGCGAACGGCAGCGCCGGGATCGACAACGTGTAGCGCCGGATCGAGGCGATCTCACCCTCGTCGGAGTAGGTCTCCTTCATGTCGACCTTGAAAATCAGGTACACCGACGGCTTCGCGAACCCGTCGCCCGGGTCGTAGGTCAGCGTCGAGAACTCCCGGTCACACTCGTAGGCGAGGCGCTCCTCCGCCTCGCCGAGCGCGCCCAGGTTCGCCCCCGTCACCGCGACCGGGATCTCGATCGTGCGGTTCCCCGCACGCTGCGACGACACCACCTCACCGTCGTAGAGCCGCGACTCGAGGATCGTGCGCTGCGCCTCCGGAGACCCGAAGTCGGCACCGAACTCCAGCCCGTAATCACCGGTCGTCAACTCCAACGACCCCAACCACAGCCGCGGCACTAGACCCCGCTGGGTGAACTCCTCGATCGACACAGCAGCCCCCTACTTCTTCGTGCCGCCGCCGGTCGACTTCCCCGACGCCGCCTGGTTGATCTGCTGACCGAACCGCGCCGGCAGGCTGTCGAGTGCGTCCTTGATCTTGTCGAGCTTCGCGTTGGTGCGATCGATCCGCGGCCCCAGACTCACATCAGCCACAGCCCCGCCGATGCTGGTCGCGAGGTCCCCGATCAGCCCGAACTCGGAGTCGGCGAGCACCGCCTCACGCTTCGGCCCCGAGGCGAGGTCGATGATCAGCGCCGCGTTGCCCGACTGGAAGAGCTGCCCCAGGAACCCGGGGTCGAGGCCCCACCGAACGAGCTTCTTGAACGCTGCCGCGACCTCCTTGAGGTTTCCGTACTTGGCCACCAGATCGCCCAGCAGCCCCGTGCCGGTGGAGGCCTCGAACAGGTTCCCGGTGAACGCGGACGCGACCCCGTCACGCAGCGACGCGAAGTCGCCCATGAGCCCGTCGAGGACACCCTTGGTCTTGTCGCGCATCGACGTGAGCCGATCCACGAGCGACGACTGCAACGCGCTGGTCAGGTACCCCGCCGCGCTGAGCGCCAGGGGAGAGCCGTCCAGGATGCCGGCCGCCAGACCCTCCACGATGTTCTTGCCGATCACGGCGAACACCTTGGACGGCGACTTGATCCCCAATGGGTCCTTCACCCAGCCAGGCAGCTTGTCGACGATCGACTCCTTGATCGCGGAGAGGACCGCGCCGGCAGTGTCCCTGATGCCGCGCGCGAGCCCGGTCACGATGGCAACACCCTTGTCGAACAGCAGATCGGCCGCGTTGCCGATCGCGTTCTTCGCCTTCCCGGGTAGCCCCCGGAGGAGGCCCAGCAGTTTGTCGACACCGGCCTGCGCGCCGGCCTTGATGCCCTCCCATGCGGCGTCGGCGACGGCCTTGATCGTGGTCCACAGCGCCGACCAGATCAGCGAGAGCGCACCCTTGGCGTTCGAGAGGATGCCCTTCACCACGGCGATCGCGCCGGACACGATCTGCTTGATGCCGTCCCACGCGCCCGACCAGTCGCCGCGCAGCACCGCGGCGATCGTCTTGAACACCCCAGCGATGATCTGCAGCTGGCCGCCGATGATGGTGCGCAGGTTCGTGAGGAACGTCTTCGCCGCCGACGTGATGTCGGACCCGAACGCCGACCACAACGACCGCACGATCGAGACCACCGAGGAGAACGTGTCCTTGACCGCCCCCAGGTTGCGCGACACGTCCGAGGAGATCCCCGACGTCGACCCCGAGAAGATTCCCCGGATCGCCTCGACTGCCGGGCCCAGGGTCGTGGACAGGTAGCCACCGAACTGCTGCAGCGCCGGCAGCGCCTGTGTTGAGAGGACCGCCATCCCCGCACCGAGGGCGTTGAAGAACCTGGTGGCCAGCGGCTCGATCGCCACCAGGACGTTGTTCTTGAACTGCTGCCAGTGCTCAGCGAAATCGGCGGTGTCGCGGCCGGCCTTGAGGATCGTGTCCCCCGAGCCCTTCGTCGCCGCGGTCAGGTCGTCGAGGTTGACCTTCCCCGACTTGATGGCCGCCACGAACTGGGTGGCGCCCCGGGTGCCGAACACCTCGCCGGCCAGGTTGATGGCCGCAGCGTCCTTGCCCGACTTGGTGAACTCCTCGATCTGCGCGACCGTGCCCCGCAACGCGTCCTGCGGGTCGCGACCGTCCTTGGCGAACCCGACCATCGCCTTCGACAGCGACGCCAGCGTCTTGTTGCTGTCCAACCCGGCCTTGTCGAGGGTGCCGATCAGGGACGCCGACTCGCCGATCGAGAACCCGAACTGCTTGAGGTTCGGGGCGTTGCGCGCCACCGACGCCGCCAGGTCGTTGAGCCCGAGCCCGGTGTCCTGCGAGACCCGGTAGAGCTGGTCCATGACCGCGGTCGTCGCGCCGGCCTTCACGTCGAAGGCGTTGAAAGCCGAGGTGAACGTCTTCACGTTCAACGCCTCGCCTGTGATTCGGCCCGCCTCGAGGAACTGCTTCGTGAGCTTCTTGAGCGGCGGACCGGTCAGCCCGAGGCGGGTGTTCAGCTCCGCGATCACCGGACCCACGTCGGAGAACGCCACCGGGATCTGCTTGCCGACCGACTTGGCCTGATTGGTGAGCCGCTCGAGCTCCTTGCCGGTCGCCCCGGTCCCGACCCGGATGGTGTCGGTCACGTCATCGAACGTTGACCCGATCGAATACAGGGCCTTGGCGGTCACGATCGCCGCAGCCCCACCAGCCGAGAAGCCCGCAACCATGAACTTCCCGAACCGGGAACCCGAGCGCTTCCCGACCCCGTCGACCTGCGGGCCGACCTCCGCCTGCAGCGCCTTCGCGAAACCGGCCGTGCTGGGCAGCATCTCCACGAACGCGCTCGCGATCGACGACATGGCGCCACCACCCCTCGGGTCCGCTGTTCAGTTGTGGTGGCGCTTTGCTAGACGGGGATGTCGTGGCCCATCGCGTTCAAGATCGCCGCGACCTCGGCACGAGAACGCCCGCCCGTGTTGCCGAACGTGGACCGCTCCCGCGAGTCCGTCGAGAACGGGCGCCCGCCGTGCGGCTTCGGACGCCGCTTCGGGTCCGAGTTCGCCAACGCCGTCA
>WLIH01000448.1 GCA_009702305.1 Actinomycetota bacterium
AGTCGCACCGGTAACTTCCCTCTCTCGATCCTCTACGGCGGCATCTGCGCGGGCGTGGTCTCGGTGGTCCTCGGCCTGCCGGCACTGCGCATCCGCGGCGTGATGCTCACGGTGACGACGCTGTCGTTCGCCCTGGTGATGCCGGCCTTCTTCATCGAGCGGGCCCTCGGTGGCAGCAACGTCGACCCAGGACGACCGATCCTGCCCGGCGACATCGCCTTGGACACCGGTCGCAGCTACTACTGGTTCGCCCTCGCCCTGACCCTGGTCGCGCTGCTGGTCGCCCGCAACATCCGACGCTCCGGCTTCGGGCGCATCCTCATCGCCGTGCGCGACAACGAGGACAACGCCCGCGCCTTCACCGTCCGTGCCTCGGCGGTGAAGATCCAGGGCTACCTCCTGGCAGGGTTCATCGCGGGGGTCGGCGGCGCGGCCTACGGTCACTCGCTGTCCTCGCTCGACGCCGCCGCGTTCCCCGCCAAGGCCAGCATCGACGTCGTCGTCATGGTCGTCATCGGCGGCGTCGCCGTCCTGTCGGGCCCGATCCTCGGCGTCCTCCTCGTGGTCGGCATCCCCTACTTCGTCCCGTTGGGGACCCTGGGTCTTGCCGCCACGTATCTGGGGCAGCTGGTGATCATCCTTTACGTCCCCGGCGGTCTCGCGGCTCTGGTCGGTCGGGTGCGCGACCGGGTCATCCGGCTCATCGCCCGCTGGCACGGCGTCGACTACGACGCGGCGTACGCCGATCCCGAGACGGCCTCGCCGGTCCAGGGGAGCGCCGGGACCCCTGGACTGTTCGCGACCTCGGCCCGCCCGACCGGTGTGACGCGGAGCGTCGCGCCGAGCCGTGCGCACGCGCCGGTGCTGCTGTCGGCGCGTGAGTTGCACAAGTCCTTCGGTGGTGTGCGTGCCGTGCGGGGTGTCTCTCTGGAGGTCCGTGAGGGTGAGACCGTGGGCCTGATCGGGCCCAACGGTGCCGGCAAGACGACGATGTTCGAGCTGCTGGGCGGGTTCGTGCGCTCCGACAGCGGTCAGGTGTCCTTCCTCGACCGGGAGGTGACCTCGTTGGGGCCGGATGCTCGGGCCCGAATGGGCCTGATCCGTTCGTTCCAGGACGCGGCGCTGTTCCCGACGATGACGGTCACCGAGTGCGTGATGCTGGCGTTGGAGCGGGTGCAGCCGACGTCGTTCCTGGTGTCGTTGAGCGGCTACGCGGGTGCGGAGCGTCGCAAGGAGCAGCGCGCGCGGGAGCTGGTGTCCTACATGGGTCTGGACCGCTATCGCGACAAGCAGATCCGCGAGCTCTCGACCGGCACCCGGCGCATCACCGAGCTCGCGTGCCTGGTCGCCCTGGAGCCGACGTTCCTGCTCCTCGACGAGCCGTGCTCGGGCATCGCGCAGCGTGAGACCGAGGCCCTCGGAGGGCTGCTGAACAAGCTGAAGGCCGAGTTGGGGTTGACCTTGCTGATCATCGAGCACGACATGCCGATGATCATGGGCATCAGCGACCGGATCATCGCGATGGCCGATGGTCATGTGATCTGCGAGGGCACGCCGGCGCACGTGATGGCCGATCCGTTGGTCGCCGAGGCCTACCTGGGCGGCAACATCGACGCCATCGAACGCTCCGGCGCCCGTCAGGAGTCGACTCCGCCGACGGCCGAGGCGCCGCTCTCCCCGGATCTGACTAGGGCCTAGACGATGCCCTCTCCCCGTGAAACCGCCTTGTGCACCGCCCTTCGCCGTCACACTGACGTGGCGCCTGCGACCTCCGACATCCCACCACCGACCCTGCGGGAGACACGATGAGCGACAACCACACGACGGTGCTGGGGGCGGTCCCCGGGACCAGTCCCCGTCCGGCCGCACCGAGCCCTGCGCCCACCCCGTCGCTGGCGCGACCGCGCATCCCGGCCTCCCCGTCCGCGGCCGTGTGGGCCGGACTCGCCGTCGTCGCGTTCGGCTTCGGCACGATCCTCTTCTCGTGGATCAAGGTGGCCGCCACCCTCGACGTCGGTCGGCAGATGCCCTACGTCGTCTCGGGCGCGATCACCGGCGTCGGCCTGATCGTGGTCGGCATCGCCCTGGTCGACATGGCGGTACGACGCCAGGACCGCCAGGAGCGTCGCCAGCAGCTGGCCGTGATGTCCACGCTGCTGGTCGAGCTGCGCGCCGCTGTCGACCCGACGACCGACCTGCCGCAGGACCGTTCGTGACCTCGGGACCGACGAGACGGGAGCTCGCCCCCGGCGGCTCTCTCGACGACGTCGACGACGCCACTTTGCGCTGGGCCGTCGAGCTCGCGCAGTTCGTGCGTCATCCGCTGTTCGTGGGGAGCGTCTTCGCCGCGGGACTGTCGTTCGTCGGGGTCGGCATCCTGATCGTGTCCGGATTCGGGGTCCACGACGAGTACTACGTCTCCCGCCAGCTGCCCTACCTCATCTCCGGTGGGTTCGCGGGCCTCGGGCTCGTGATCGCCGGCGCCGTGCTGGCCTCGATCCTCGGCCAGCGGCGGGACCAGGCCGCTGCCGACCGAGAGCTGGCGAGGGTGGTCGACGAGATCGCCTCGCTCACCCGTGCCGTCACCGCCCGCCTCACGGCGGAGGGTCCGCGATGACCGCCCTTCCCCGTGCCCTCTCGGTCGGAGCTCGCCTCGCGCTGGCCGCCGGCCTCACCGCGCTCGGACTCTGGCCGAGTCCCGCCCCGGCGAGTGCCGTCGTCGAGGAGACGGCGACGGTCCCCCACCTGGCGGAGTCGTGGTACGTCAAGCCCAACCTGCCCGAGCTGGTGCCAGGGCAGCCCGAGCTCCCCGACCTCGACCTGCCGGACGTCTGCGACCTGATCGGCGGCTGCGAGCCGATCCCGATCCCCGGCATCGGCCTGCCATTGCCACCGACGGTCCCCGATGACGTCGCCGAGCTGATCTTCCCGGCCGAGACGCTGCACGTGGAGATGGCGGGCAACCGGCCGATCAGCCGGGCCTTCATGGTGCCGGACCTGAGGCTGATCCCCGACGGCGCCGAGATCACCTCCGGCACGCTGGTGCTGCCGGTCAACGAGGAGCCGCTGGCGCTGAACAACCTCGTCGACCAGGCGCGCTTCGCTGCCTGTCTGGTCATCAGCCCGGTGACCGACGGCGAGCAGGGTCGTCTGTCGAAGGCCCCCGACTTCGACTGCGATGCCGCCAGCTCCCCGGCGGTGTAC
>WLIH01000449.1 GCA_009702305.1 Actinomycetota bacterium
CGGGCAGGGCAAGGGGCTCGAGAGTCGTCACGCGACGAGGCTATCCAGCCGCACCGACACCGCGCTCACCGGTTTCGCGAGCGGCCCGGCTCAGACCTGGACCTCGCCCGACCCGGAGTCCGACCCGGAGTCAACGCCGCCCTGCGGGTCGGTCAGTCCGCCCGCGCACGACGCGAACGGCTCGGGCGCGGTCTCACCGGCACCGTAGGCGGCGATGAACTCGCTCAGCCGGGCGTCGTCGGCGCTCTCGAGCGCCAGCTGCCGCTCCCAGACGGTGACCACGACCGGCGCGGCGAGGTCGGGGTACGGCGCCAGGATGCCGTTGTCGGGCAGCAGCTCGGCCAGCCGGTCGACGTCGTCGGCAGCGAGGTCGGGGTCGTAGGCGATCCAGACGGTGCCGTGCTCCAGGTCGTGCACGACGTTCTCCTCGCGCAGCGGGACGTCGTAGCGACCGCACTCCAGCCACGCGTTCGCATGCGGACCGCCGACCGCGGGCGACTGCGGGTAGTCCTGGTCACCGTCGACGTGCGTCGTCGGCAGATCCTCGTAGGCCACCACGGCACCGAGCCCGCTGGGCGCCGGGTCGTCGCGCGTCAGCGCCGGCACCCCGACAGCCAGCCCGACAGCGATGGCGGCGACCATCCCGGCGACGAGGACCCGGCGGGCGCCGGCCCGTCGTGGCGCCGGCTGCGGGGGGAGGATCTCGACGTGGTACGCCGGCGGGTCGGTTGGTGGGTCGGTTGGTGGGTCGGTAGGCGGGTCGGTCGGCGGTGGGGTCGGCGGCTGCTCGGACATCAGCGGCCCAGGATCCGCTCGACCCGCTCGACCTTCTCGGTGAGCTGCCCGTCCCAACCGGGCCGGATGTCGGCCTTGAGCACCAGGCCGACCCGGGGCGAGACCTCGGCGACCACGTCGACGGCACGCTTCACCACCGCCATGACCTCGTCCCACTCGCCCTCGATGTTGGTGAACATCGCGTTGGTCTCGCACGGCAGGCCCGACTCGCGCGCCACCCGGACCGCGGCGGCGACCGCCTCCGACACACCTCCGGTCTCGTCACCCGTGGTCGGGGAGATGCTGAACGCGACGATCATGCTCGTCAGGCTAGTGGGGGCGCACAATCCGTCCGCGGCCCGTCTCCGAACACCTCGCAACCCCACCGGATGCCGAGGACGCGATGACCACCTGGCGCAGCACCGCCGCGGTCCTCGCCGTGGCGATGTCGCTGCTGGTCTCGGCGTGCTCGGGAGCCGGCGACCGCGAGCCCCTGCCGCCCGGCGAGTCGGCGCTGCCGGTCACCCCGAGCCGGACGGCGCAGCCGGCACCGACCACCCTGGTCGTGCCCGCCGTGATGCTCGGCACCACCATCTGGACCCCCGACGGCCAGCTCGAGGTGCCGCTGGAGCGCCCGGCGTCGTTCGAGCAGGTCTCCGGCGGCTTCGTGGTCCGCAGCCACACCGGCGAGGTGCACCTGGTCACCACAGCCGGCTCGAGCGAGCTGAGCGGACCCCAACGCACGTCCGAGCTCGGACTGGTGACCGACCCCGCCCGGACGCTGGTCGCCTGGATCTCACCGGGCGAGGGCGGTGCGTGGCGGGTGCACGTCGCCGACCACCGCGGTCTGCGGATCGGCACCTGGTCGGCCCCGAACCTGGGCGGCGGTCCGGTCGCCCGCCTCGACGAGGAGGCCCTCTACGTCGCCACCGACCCGCGCACGGTGACCCGCTTCCCCCTCGACCGTTCGAGGCCGACCCGCACCCGGGTGGCCGGAGCGGCACGACTCAGCGCCGTCGTCGACGACCGGCTGGTGCTGGCCGATGCCGGCCGCACCCGTGTGGTCGGCCGCGACGGAGCCACCGTACGGGTGCTCGCCGGGCACGTCGTGCTCTCCCCCGACGGTCGCTACGCCGTGCGCTCGGCCAGCGCGGGTCTGCGCATCCGCGATCTCGCCACGGGTCTCGACGCGACGCCGGAGCTCCCCGGTTCGGCCAGCCACGTGGTCTGGCTGACCCCGACGACCTACACCGTCGAGATCGACTCGACTCCGCTGATCTCGCCTCCCGATGGACGGGTCTTCCACGTGGACGTCTGCCGGATCGGTGAGCGCCGCTGCCGCGCCGTGCTGACCACGGTGACCGGCACCAACCTGGCCGACCCCGGCTCGCCGGTGCGCGCCGGCGGACCTGCCACCCACCGCACCTGAGACGGCCCGCCACCCGTGGGGGGGTGACGGGCCGCCTCAGCGTGCGGGTCGGGCAGGTCAGCTCTTGCGCAGGTTGCGCAGCACGAACTGCATGATGCCGCCGTTGCGGTAGTAGTTCGCCTCACCGGGGGTGTCGATGCGCACGACCGCCTCGAAGGAGACGTCACCGGCCGTGACGGTCACCGTCTTAGGCGTGCGGCCCTCGTTGAGCTCGGTGATGCCGCTGATGGCGAAGGTCTCCTCGCCGCTCAGGCCGAGGGACTCCGCGCTCTCACCGGCGGGGTACTGCAGCGGGATGACCCCCATGCCGATGAGGTTCGAGCGGTGGATGCGCTCGTAGGACTCCGCGATGACGGCCTTGACCCCCAGCAGCGAGGTGCCCTTGGCCGCCCAGTCGCGCGACGAGCCGGAGCCGTACTCCTTGCCGGCCAGGACCACCAGCGGGATGCCGGCGGCGATGTAGCGCTCGGACGCCTCGAAGACCGAGGTGACCTCGCCTCCGTTGGTGAAGTCGCGGGTGACGCCGCCCTCGGTGCCCTCGGCCAGCTGGTTGCGCAGCCGGATGTTGGCGAAGGTGCCGCGGATCATGACCTCGTGGTTGCCCCGGCGCGAGCCGTAGGAGTTGAAGTCGCGATGCTCGATGCCGTGCTCGGTCAGGTAACGACCCGCCGGGCTGTCCTTCTTGATGGCTCCGGCCGGGCTGATGTGGTCGGTGGTCACCGAGTCGCCGAGCTTGAGGAGCACCCGCGCGCCCTCGATGTCGGTGACCGGCGCCGGGGTGTCGGGCATGCCGTCGAAGTACGGCGCCTTGCGCACGTACGTGGAGTCCGGGTCCCAGGAGAAGGTGTCACCGGTCGGGACCGGCAGGGACTGCCAGCGCTCGTCGCCCTTGAAGACGTCCGCGTAGTCCCGGACGAACAGGTCCTGGGAGATCGACTCGGAGACCACGGCGGAGATCTGCTCCGGCGTGGGCCAGATGTCCCGGAGGTACACCGGC
>WLIH01000045.1 GCA_009702305.1 Actinomycetota bacterium
CGGAGGAGTCGAGCACACGCCGACGCTAGGGCTGCGGCCAACATAAGACCAGCGAAAGTTACTGCAGGACCATTAGCATGATTGATGTGGAGCTCCAGCCCGCCCAGCTCGACGCCCTCGTGGCGATCGCCGAGCGCGGCACGTTCGATGCGGCGGCACGCCACCTGCACGTCACCCCGAGTGCGATCAGCCAGCGCATCCGCGCCCTCGAGTCGGCCGTCGGTCAGATCCTGGTGCAGCGCACGACGCCGTGCCGGGTCACGCCGGCCGGTCACGGCCTGGTCCGGCTCGGCCGCCAGACCCGGCTGTTGTACGACGAGGCGCGCGAGGCTCTCGCCGCCGACGGCCACCGGCGCATCGACCTGCCGGTGGCCGTGAGCGCTGACTCGCTCGCAACCTGGTTCCGCGACGTGCTCGCCGACGCCGCCGGCTGGGACGGCGTCGCGCTGCGTCTCGACGTCGAGGACCAGGCCTACGCCGCCGAGCTGCTGCGCAGCGGCGAGTGCCTCGCGGCGATCACGAGCGACCCGGTCGCGGTCCAGGGCTGCGAGGTCGAGCCGCTCGGCTCCCTGCGCTACACGCCGGCGGCCGCTCCGGCGTTCGCCGAGCGCTGGCGCCTCGGCCGCGGCCACGACTGGGCGCAGATGCCGATGGTGGTCTTCAACCGCAAGGACGACCTGCAGCACGAGGTGCTGCGCTCGCGGGGGGTGGGCGAGCCGCCCGTCGTCCACCGGGTGCCGACCAGTGCCGACTTCCACGAGGCGGTGCGTCTCGGACTCGGCTGGGGAGCGATCCCGGCGCCGCAGCTGCGTCCCGACGTCGCCGACGGCCGACTGGTCGCCCTCGGCGGCCGTGCCCACGTCGACGTCGCGCTGCACTGGCAGCGCTGGCGACTGGACTCGCCCGCCCTGACCAGGCTCAGCGATGCCGTACGCCGCGCCGCCCGCGCGCACCTGAGATGACTCGTGCCCCTGGGGTCGCGCGGTGGCGCGATCCCAGGGGCACGAGGTGGATCAGCTCAGAAGGCGGCCTCGTCGAGGTCCATCAGCGACAGGTCGGTGGCCTGGGCGATGGCGAGCTCGGCGGTGAGCTTGGGCAGGTTGTGGGCGGCGAAGAACTGCGCGGCCGCGACCTTGCCCTCGTAGAACGCCTTGTCCTTGCCGGGGTCGCCGGCCAGCTTGGTCAGCGCGACCTCGGCCTGGCGCAGCAGCAGCCAGGCGCACACGACGTCGCCGAGCGCCATCAGCAGGCGGCTGGAGTTGAGACCCACCTTGTAGATGTTGCGGATCTCGCCCTCGGCCGACATCAGGTCGTTGATCAGGTGACCGACCATCGCGTTGGCGTCGGCCAGGCCCTGGGCCAGCAGCGCCCGCTCGACCTTGAGCCGACCGTTGCCGGCCTCCGAGTCGATGAAGCCCTGGATCTCGGCCGCGAGGTGGCCGAGCGCCTGCCCCTGGTCCTTGACGATCTTGCGGAAGAAGAAGTCCTGGCCCTGGATCGCCGTGGTGCCCTCGTAGAGGGTGTCGATCTTGGCGTCGCGGACGTACTGCTCGATGGGGTACTCCTGCAGGAAGCCGGAGCCACCGAAGGTCTGCAGCGACTCGGTGCCGAGCAGCACCCACGAGCGCTCCGAGCCGTAGCCCTTCACGATCGGGAGCAGCAGGTCGTTGACGGCCACGGCCAGCTTGGTCTCGGCGCTGTCGGCGGTGCCCTCGTGCTCGGAGATCATCACCTGGTCCTGCCACGACGCGGTGTAGAGCACCAGCGCGCGCATCGCCTCGGAGAAGGACTTCTGCGTCATCAGCGAGCGGCGGACGTCGGGGTGGTGGGTGATCGTGACGCGGGGCGCGGTCTTGTCGCCGGACTGGGTCAGGTCCGAGCCCTGCTGGCGGGTCTTGGCGTACTCCAGGGCGTTGAGGTAGCCGGTCGACAGGGTCGCGATGGCCTTCGAGCCGACCATCATCCGGGCGTTCTCGATGACCTGGAACATCTGCGCGATGCCGTTGTGCACCTCGCCCAGCAGCCAGCCCTGGGCCTTCTCGCCGCCGCCGACCTGCGGGTCGCCGAAGGTGACCTCGCAGGTGTTGGAGACCTTGATGCCCATCTTGTGCTCGACGTTGGTGACGTAGACGCCGTTGCGCTCGCCGGTCAGCTCGCCGGTCTCATGGTCGAAGTGCCACTTCGGCAGCAGGAAGAGCGAGAGGCCCTTGGTGCCCGGACCGCCGACACCCTCGACGCCCGCCGGGCGAGCGAGCACGAGGTGCATGATGTTCTCGCTCATGTCGTGCTCGGCCGAGGTGATGAAGCGCTTGACGCCCTCGATGTTCCACGAGCCGTCGGCGTTGGGGGTCGCCTTCGCGCGACCGGCACCGACGTCGGAGCCCGCGTCGGGCTCGGTCAGCACCATCGTGGCGCCCCACTGACGTTCGACCATGATCTGGGCGATGCGCTTGTCGCGCTCGTTGCCGTTGCGGTGCACGACGCCCGCGAAGGGCGCGCCGGCGCCGTACATCCAGATGGGGGCGTTGGCGCCGAGCACGAGCTCGCCGATGGCCCAGTTGAGCGTGGAGGGGGCGGGCGTGCCGCCGAGCTCCTCGACGATCTGCAGGCGCCAGAACTCGGCGTCCATCCAGGCCTGGTAGCTCTTCTTGAACGACTCGGGGATCGGCGCGGTGTGCGTCGCGGGGTCGAAGACGGGCGGGTTGCGGTCGCTGTCCTCGAACGACGCCGCGAGCTCCTCGCGCGCCATCCGGTCGACCTCGGCGAGGACCTCGCGGGCCGTGTCGCCGTCGACCTCGCCGAACGGGCCGGCGCCCAGGATCTCGTCGCGGCCGAGGACCTCGAACAGGTTGAACTCGATGTCGCGCAGGTTGCTCTTGTAGTGGCTCACTGCCCACCTTCTCGATCTCGGGATGGTCCGGCCTTCGCAGGCAGCCATGGATGGGCTACTGGCCGGTAACTTAATGGTAAGAGGGCTCCGTGTGACATGCAAGCCGCGGTGACGACCATCTCGTTCAATCTTCAACGGTTGACGGTGACAATGACGCTATAGTCTACTGAAACAGTCCACTAAATGACCGGAAAGTCGACTCCCGTGCGCAAGCTGGTGATCCTGGCCCTCGTCGGCCTCGGTGCGCAGCTCGTCGACGGCTCCGTCGGCATGGGCTACGGCGTCACCTCGGCCACGTTGCTGATCGCGGCCGGTCTCGGTCCGGCGGCGGCATCGGCAGCCATCCACTTCTCCGAGATCGGCACGACGCTGATCTCCGGGATCTCGCACCACACCCTGGGCAACACCGACTGGCGCACCGTCTCGATCCTGGCCGGGCCCGGCTTCGTCGGGGCCTTCTCCGGCGCGACGCTGCTGGTCTCGATCGACGCCGACGTGGCGAAGCCGGTCGTGGCGGTCATCCTCCTCGCCCTCGGCTGCTGGGTGACCTTCCGCTTCCTGGCCCAGGGCACCCGCCGGCTGACCTTCGGGCCGCGCCCCTCCGCGCTCTTCCTGGCTCCGATGGGTCTGGTGGCCGGCGGTCTCGACGCTCTCGGCGGCGGGGGATGGGGGCCGGTCGGCACGACCACCCTGCTCTCCTCGGGACGCCTCGAGCCGCGCAAGGTCGTCGGCTCGGTCGACACCGCCGAGTTCGTCGTCGCGATCGGCGGCTCCCTGGGCTTCCTGATCGCGCTCGGCCGCGAGGGCATCAACTGGGGCTTCGTCGCCGCGCTGATGCTCGGCGGAGCGGTCGCCGCCCCGATCGCGGCGGTCATCGTGCGCCACCTGCCGGCACGGATCCTCGGGGTGGTCGCGGGCGGGGTCATCGTGCTGACCAACGTGATCACGCTCGGCGACCTGTTCGAGGCCTCGGCCGTCACGCTCGGACTGATGGCGTCGCTGGTCTTCACGCTCTGGGTGCTGTGGGTGGCTTGGGCGGTCAAGCTCGAGGAGGCCGAGCGCACCGGCGAGCCGATCGGAGCCGCTCGCCGCCCCGGCGCGGCGTACTGATTCGGCGTCGATCCGACGCTGATCCGGGGCGGGACCCCAGGCCGGGTCGCACGCCGCGCCCGCGCGAAGTCGCCAAGGTCGACTGTCTGGATCAAGTCATCTGACAGACTGGACCCATGCGAGTCTCCGCCAAGTCCGACTACGCCCTGCGGGCACTGATCGAGATGGCGACGCGCGCGGACGGCCGGGCTGTCAGCGCCGAGGAGCTCGGCAAGCTCCAGGACATCCCGCACGGCTTCCTGCAGGCGATCCTGGCCGACCTGCGTCGCGCCGGCATCGTCATGTCGCAGCGCGGCCAGTCCGGTGGCTGGCGGATGGGTCGCGAGGCGGAGACCGTGTCGGTCGCCGACGTCATCCGCGCCGTCGACGGGCCGCTGGTCTCGGTCTACGGGCTACGCCCCGAGGCGGTCAGCTACAACGACCAGGCCGACGTGCTCCAGCACGTGTGGATCGCCGCTCGGCGCTCGCTGCGCGATGTCTTCGAGCAGGTCTCGATCAAGCAGCTCGCCGATCAGC
Organism: Actinomycetota bacterium; assembly: GCA_009702305.1. Classification (GTDB taxonomy): domain Bacteria; phylum Actinomycetota; class Actinomycetes; order Propionibacteriales; family Nocardioidaceae; genus Nocardioides. The sequence goes on from WLIH01000045.1 coordinate 4,517, forward strand.
AGCTGCCCGACGCCGTCACCTCGCGCACCGCCGACGAAGACGCCTGGCAGCCGCACTGATCCCCGGCGCCGGCCGCCCTCGAGCGGTCAGCCCGCGACCTCGGCGAGACGCTCGCTGAGCTTGCGCTTCTTCTTCGCCAGGGCCGCGTTGCGGCGCGCGAGCTCGTCGTACGACGACCGCAGGCGAGCGACCTCGACCAGGAGGTCGGCCAGGGCGTCGGTCACCGAGGCGAGGCGCCGCTCGGGGCTCACCTCCTCCGACGACGTCGAGGGAGCGAGCGGTGTCAGCGCCGACGTGTCGCCGCGGACGTCGTAGCCGCCCTCGGCCAGGGCCTTGGCCCAGCCCTCGCCCAGCTCGACCAGCTCGTCGTGCAGGTCCGCGGGGAGCGTCGGGAGCTGGTCGCCCGAGGCCTCGACCTCGCGGTCGGCGAGATGCGGGCCGAGCACCGCCCGGCGGGCCGCCGGGTCGATGCGGCCGTCGAGGGCGCGGTTGACGCCCCGCAGGACGGCAGCGCCCGTCACGTCGAGGCAGGTCCGAGCCAGGTCCTCGACGTCGAGGGTGGTCGCGTCGAAGCCGGCGAGCTCGCCGAGGGAGCGCCACGCGGCGCTGGCCCTGGGGTGGTCGCGGTCGGGGACGACGACGTGCACTCGGTCGGCTCGGCCGATCCCGCGAGACCACCGGGCGAGCACCTGGTCGACGTCGTGCTCGCCCCAGAAGTCGACCGACTCCGCGAGCGTGCGGGTGGGGTCCAGCACCCGTCGCGCATAGCGCGCCAGCGAGAGCGTCGCGCCGGCGCGCACGGCTGCCGTCCACGCGCCCACCAGCTGGCTGGCGGGGTCGACGAGGACGGCGACGACGTGCACCTCGAAGCCGGCCAGACCGTCGAGCAGCAGGGCGATCTGGTCGTCGTCGGCGCCCGCGAGCAGCCCCTCGCTGATGACGACGACGTCGGTGCGGGAGGCACGCTTGCGTGCGCGGCGGCAGAGGTCGGCCCAGCTGCCCTCGACGTCGCGGCGACGCAGCCCGTGGCTGCGGTGCAGACGGCGCAGCTCGAGTGCGGCGCGGCGGGTCTCGTCGGTCGTGCGGGCCGGAGCGCGCACGCCGCGGTCGGCGAGCTCGTCGGCGTACACCGCGAGCGCGGCGCTGATGGCCGGACTGGCGACGTGGTCGAGACCGATGTGGAGGTAGGCAGTGCGCTTGGCCATGGCGGCACCGTGACAGGGTGACGCGGCCTCGAGGTGAACGCCGGGTGTCCGGAGTCAGCAGGGCCAGACAACTAGAACATGTTCCAGTTTCGTCCTACGATGCGCTGCTATGACCCACCCCGCGATCACCTCCGACGCCATCGACTGGCGCGCCACCGTCGACGACCACCCTGCCCGTGTCGCCTCCATGCGCTCCTACTCGGCGGTGGCGAAGGGCGACCTCGCCGAGTGGCTCACGGTGTATGCCGCCGACGCGGTGCTCGAGGACCCGGTCGGACCGTCGATGTTCGACCCCGAGGGCAAGGGGCACCATGGCCACGCGGGCATCTCCGCCTTCTGGGAGCTGGCGATCGCGTCGATCGACACCTTCGAGTTCACCATCACCGAGTCGTTCGCCAACCCGGGCAGCAACACCTGCGCCAACATCGGCACGATCAGGACGTCGTTCGCCGACGGCTCCCACACGACGACCGACCTGATCATGGTCTACGTCGTCCACGACGACGGCACTGTCGCGTCGATGAAGGCCTTCTGGGAGCCCGAGCGCACGATGGCGAGCTACACCGCCGCGCCCGCCTGACGGCTGATCAGTCCTGACAGTGTCGTTGCGCCCACTCGACCAGCGGGCGCAACGTCCGCCAGTCGTCGCGCACCAGGTCGAGCGCGGCGGGGGTGTGGATCTCCGGCCCGAAGCCGTGCGAGCGTCCGACGGTGAGCGAGCGGTGGCGCAGCAGCGCGATGCGCGGGTGGTCGGCGTCGAAGCCGCGCGGTGAGGTCTTGAGGCGCTCGCCCCCGACCTCGAACCCGTCGGCGACCACCGTCGCGAGCAGTCCCTCCAGCTCCGGCCCGTAGGTCTCGTGGGCGACGGCCTCCCGGAAGGCCGCCAGTCGGGTGCCCGACGCCTCGTAGAAGCCCGCGCCGGTGCGCAGCCCGCGCGGCGACAGCTCGACGTACCACCCCGTCGCCGGACCGACGCCGACGAAGCCGCCCTGGTGGGTCTTGTACGGCGTCTTGTCCTTGGCGAAGCGGACGTCGCGGTAGGGGCGGAAGATCTTCATGGACCCGAACTCCGGCTCCAGGGCCGCGGCCAGCGCGGTGAACGGTGCCTTCACGCTCGTGGCGTAGACCCCCTTGTGGGCCTCCCAGAAGGACTTCGTGTTGTCGACCTCGAGGTCGTCGTAGAAGTCCAGCGCAGCGACGGGGAAGCCTTCGAAACTCACACCGTCGACCCTACGGGCGACCCCGTGCCGGGTGGGTCAGAGGGCGGCGGAGACCTGCTCGTCGCCGCCCTCGGCGAGGGCGCTGAGGCTGAGGTGCTCGCCGCCGCAGCGCGCGATCGGGATGAACGCCTGACCGCCCGGCGACTCGTAGACGACGGCGAGCTGCGTGCCGTCCCAGCGCATCAGTCGCGCCGGGTCGCCGGTGGTCTGCGGGTCGAGGGACCAGTACGCCGCCCCGTCGCACCACAGCAGCGTGCCGGAGGTGCCGGGCCCGAGGTCAAGCCAGCTCTCGCCCGAGCGGGCGTAGTAGTGGGCGCTGTCGATGCGGCGCTCCTGGGGCACGACCGACCAGACGGCGCCGTCGTCGAGGGCCAGACCCTCCCAGCCCTTGCAGGACTCCACTCCGGCGTACGGCGTGAGGGTGGCGCCATCGACGTCGGCGACGGTGCGACAGCTCGGTTGCGAGTCGTCGAAGGTGAGCAGGGTGGTGCCCTCGTCGGAGATCAGCGCGGAGTTGAAGCCGTGCCGCTCCGGGGCGCACCAGCCGAGGGTGCTCTCGCGGGTCTCCAGGTCGACCGTGGCCAGGCAGTAGGCCGAGGCGTCGAGCGTGGCGTGCACCAGGGAGTCCTCGCCCATCGCCCAGGTGCCGCCGGTCGTCGTCGGCACGTCCGAGCGTGCGTCGACCTGCCAGACGTCGCCGGACCCGAGGTCGATGACGTGGGCGACCGCCGGCCGCTGCTCGCGCCGGTCCTGCACGACGATCACCGCCCGCTCCTCGTCGAGGAACGCGTCCGAGATCTGCCCCATCCGACCGGCCGGCACCGTGACCGGGCGCGGGCCGTCGAGTCGGGCGCGGGTGGCGAGCTCGTCGACCGTGAGCGTCCACTCGCCATTGGTGGTGACGGTGTCGATCACCGCGCCGGGCAGCGGCTGCCAGTCGAGCAGGTCGGTGACCGGCTCCACCGCCGCCGGGTCGTCCGGGCTGCCGACGGGCTGGCTCGTGCCGCTGGTGGGATCCGGCGTCCGGGTCGGCGTCGCAGCAGGGGTGCTCGTGCTGGTCGTCGGCCGGGTCGTCGCGCTCCCCGAGGCCGGGGTCGGATCACTGGACGGCGCGTCGTCCGAGCCGCAGCCGGCCAGGGCGGTGGCGCCGAGCAGGACGAGCGCAGCGGCGGCGTACCTCGTGCGCATCTCAGACCCCGATGTTGTGCTGGAAGTGCGCCTGGTTGGCGCGGAACGACTTGTACGCCGGACGCCACTGCACCCGCGAGATGTAGGGCTCGGAGGGGTCGAAGCGCTGCTGGTTCCACGGCTCGAAGTAGCCGAGGAGCACGGGCTTGTCGTCACGCTTCGCGTAGCCGCGTCCGACCTGGAAGTGACCGGAGGCGTCGTCGTCGAGGTAGGGGTAGTACTTCTTGAGCAGGATCGGGTGCAGCACGACCGGGGCCTGGTAGTCGACGATGTGCTTCATCATCAGCGTCATCCACTCGGCGAAGTCGTACTGCGCGATGTCGACGACGACGTAGGGGCCGGCGTGGTCGGGGTCGTCGTATCCGGTGTTGTTGTTGACGACGCGGACCATGTCGGTGATCGCCGTGCCGCTGCTCGTCGTGCCGAGCGCCTCCGCCCAGTGCTCGGCGCCCCAGTCCTGCTGCTTCCAGCCCCAGGTGATCATCTGCATCGTCGTCGGGCCGCACCAGTAGGTGCGGATCTGGTCGGCGACCTGCGAGGGGTCGAGCACCGAGCCGCGCTGCGGGTAGTCGGCCGCGGTCTTCGGGCCCGGCGACGTGGGCGCCGCGCTCGGGCCCTTCGTCGGGCTCTTCGTCGGGCTGGGCGTCGAGGTGGGGCTCGGGCTCTTGCTGGGGCTACTGCTGGGACTCTTGCTGGGCTTGCGGGTCGGGCTCGGCGAGGGCGTCGGTGTCGCGCTGGGCTTGGTGGTGGGCTTGGCGGTGGGCTTCTTGTCCCGGCCGGCCACCGGCCGGGCCAGGGCGGCGGCGCCGGGCAGCGCGCGGGCCTCCGGGTGACGGGCGAGGAAGTCGGCCGGCAGCGGCACCCCCTCGATCTCGTGACGCAGCATCCACACCTTGGCCACCGAGCGGGCCGCCGCGACCAGCTCCTCGCGCTCCGCGCGGGCCCGCTCGAGCGGGCTCATCGCGGCCAGGCGCCTCAGGGCGGCCACGGCGTCGAGGTCGCCGGTCGTCTCCACCGAGCCCGCGCGGGCCAGCGTGCTGCGTGCTGCCACCGCGACCTGGCCCTGCACCTCGGCCTGGGTCGCCTCGGTCCACCCGGTGCCGAGGCAGTAGCGCTGACCCTCCAGGTCGGCGCAGCGCACCAGTGCCTGGGCCAGCTGCGTCACGCTCACCTTGCCGACCCGGGTCAGCACCCGTCCCGCCTCGAGACCGCCCTCGACGACGCGGTCGATCTCGGCCTGGAGGTCGGGGGTGACCCGGCCGTAGCCGACGCCGCCGGCGTCTCGCGCGACGTACGCACCGCGACCGGAGGGGACGATCGCGCCGTCCTCGTCGTCGCCGCGGGGGATGAACGGGGTGGCGGCGAGCAGCAGGATCAGCGCGCCGATCGCCAGCGAGCGGGAGCGGGACATGCAGCAGCCTCGAGACATCGGTGGGGAAGGACCGGTCGGCGCTCAGATTACGTCACATCAGTCACGACAGTCCCACACGCCACACCACTCCGGACGGGGAACGAGAAGCGACGCAGGCCGCCCGAAGGCTGGCCTGCGGCGCAGGAGAGCGGACGACGAGACTCGAACTCGCGACATCGACCTTGGGAAGGTCGCGCTCTACCAACTGAGCTACGTCCGCACGACCGCGACGCGAGCGCTGCGGTCGGAGGGAATGCTAGACGATCACGCCTCGGGGGCGCTGATCCGGGCGAGTCGGGGGTGCTTCGGGCTGAGCCCGTCGCCGGAGGAGCGACCGGTCAGTCGGCGGTGGACCCACGGCGCCGCCGAGGTGCGCAGCCAGTCGCCGTGCTCGAGCAGTGCCTCGCGGCGGCTCAGCGCAGGCGGATCGACCAGCGGCAGTGGGCGCAGGTCGTGCGCGACGCCGAGGGTGTCGAGCACCTCGATCGCCATCCGCTGATGCCCGGCGGGCCCCATGTGCATCCGGTCGGGGTCCCAGAGCCGCCAGTCGCGATACTCGCGCAGCCGCCAGAAGTCGACGACGCTCGCGCCGTGCCGCTCGGCCGACTCGCGCACCAGCTCGCTGTAGAGCGCGAAGCGGCCGCGGAGCAGGCGGTACGTCGCCGAGCC
>WLIH01000450.1 GCA_009702305.1 Actinomycetota bacterium
CGGGTCATCGAGTCGAGCAGCGTGCTGAGCGGCGCCCGCCCGGCCAGCAGGCGCCGGCCCACCGCGCCGGCGGCGTACACGTCCTGGGCCGGGCGGGCTGGTGCGCCGCGCTCGGCCTCGGGCGAGAGGTAGCCGGGGGTGCCGACCGGTCCGCTGCCGAGCCGCACCGGGTCGTCGAGCGGGCAGGCGAGCCCGAAGTCGCCCAGCCGCACCCATGGCCGGTCGGAGCCGGTGGCCTCGAGCAGCAGGTTGGCGGCCTTGACGTCGCGGTGCACCAGCCCGGCGGCGTGCACGGCCACCAGGCCCGCGAGCAGCTGCTCGAGCACCGCGGCGACGAAGCGCTCGGGCAGCGGACCGTGGGCGCGCAGCAGGTCGAGCAGGCTGCCGCCGCGCACGAGGTCCATCGCGATCAGCACCAGGTCGTCGTCGGCTGCCCACCCGATCGGCGTCAGCAGGTGCGGGTGCCGGATCCGCAGCGACTGCTCGCGCACGAAGCGCAGCAGCAGGCTGCCGTCGGGGTCGTGGAGGACCTTCGCGGCGACGTACCGCTCGTGGCGGACGTCCCAGGCGCGGTGCACCGCTCCGGTGGCGCCCCGACCGATCTCGTCGAGCAGCACGTAGCGCCCCGCGACGGGGGGCGCTGGTGCGGGACGACGGGGCATGGCCCGACGCTAGCCAGCCCCGAGCGGGCGTGCGCTGCTCCCTCCACAGGCGGATTGGGGCGCCGGGCCGCGGCGCTGGTAGCCTGCAACGTCCTCGTGACCCGAGCCCCACCGATGGGGCGACGACGCGAGACACCCGCCGCGAGGCGGGGACGCACAAGCCCTCCTGCCACGGAGAGACCGTGGCCGCTGAGCCCACAGGAGGTGGAACTGCTTTGCGTGCCTATGAAGTGATGGTCATCCTCGACCCCAGCCTTGAAGAGCGCACCATCCAGCCGTCGCTGGAGAAGTACCTCAACGTCATCACCAAGGACGGCGGCACCGTCGAGTCCGTGGACGTCTGGGGACGTCGCCGGCTCGCCTACGAGGTGAAGAAGAACGCCGAGGGCATCTACGCCGTCATCACGCTGAACGCCGAGCCGGCCACGGTCAAGGAGTTCGACCGTCAGCTGACGCTCAACGAGGCGATCCTGCGCACCAAGGTCATCCGGCCCGACGCTCACTGAGCCACGGTCAGGCGGTCGCTGACGCGACTGTCTGTGGATGACCCCTGTCCGATGTCGGCGCGCTCCGCAACGATGGAGCTCCACCGACCCGGACACCCGATCAGATCGACCTAGGAGACCCCATGGCAGGCGAGACCGTCATCACGGTGATCGGCAATCTCACCGACGACCCGGAGCTGCGTTTCACGCCGTCCGGTGCGGCGGTGGCCAACTTCACCGTGGCCTCGACCCCGCGCAACCTGAACAAGCAGACGAACGAGTGGGAGGACGGCGAAGCCATGTTCCTCCGGTGCTCGATCTGGCGCCAGGCTGCTGAGAACGTCGCCGAGTCCCTGCAGCGCGGCATGCGTGTCGTGGTCCAGGGTCGCCTCCGGGCTCGTTCCTACGAGACCCGCGAGGGCGAGAAGCGCACGGTCTTCGAGCTCGAGGTCGACGAGATCGGTCCCTCCCTGCGCTACGCGACCGCCAAGGTCACCAAGACCACCCGTCAGGGTGGCGGCGGTGGCTACTCCGGTGGTGGCGGCGCTCCCGCGGGCGGCAACGACCCGTGGGCCAGCGCGCCCGCCCAGGGCGGACAGGGTGCGGCCGCAGCGTCGCGCCCGCCGGCCGGGGGCAACGACCCGTGGGCGACGCCCGGCGTCTCCGACGAGCCCCCGTTCTGATCCAGCTCCACCCCGTCCATCAACCTGACCCATTCCGACCCTGTAACCAGCCAGGGACGGGCTTCTAGAAAGGAAGCACCACAATGGCCAAGGCAGTGATTCGCAAGCCCAAGAAGAAGGTTTGCCAGTTCTGCAAGGAGAAGGCGACCGGTGTCGACTACAAGGACACCACGCTGCTCCGCAAGTTCATCTCCGACCGCGGCAAGATCCGTGCGCGTCGCGTGACCGGCAACTGCGTCCAGCACCAGCGGGACGTCGCCATCGCGGTCAAGAACGCTCGCGAGGTCGCTCTGCTGCCCTACACCTCGACCGGTCGCTGAGAGGAGAGGGACACATGAAGCTCATCCTGACCCAGGAGGTCACCGGTCTCGGTGGCCCCGGTGACGTCGTCGAGGTGAAGGACGGCTACGGCCGCAACTACCTCGTCCCCCGTGGCCTCGGCATCCGGTGGACCCGTGGCGGCGAGAAGACGATCGAGTCGATCAAGGCCGCCCGCGCCAGCCGTGCGGTGCGCGACCTCGACCACGCCGCGCAGATCAAGTCCAAGCTCGAGGCCGCTCAGGTCAACGTCAAGGTCCGTGCGGGCGAGGGCGGTCGCCTCTTCGGCGCCGTCACCGTCGCCGAGATCGCCGGCGCCCTGTCCGAGGCATCGGGCGAGAGCGTCGACAAGCGCACGATCGCCGTCAAGAACCCCATCAAGGCGCTCGGTGCCCACGAGGTGTCGGTCCGTCTGCACGACGAGGTGTCCGCCACGGTGGCCCTCAACGTCGTGAAGGGCTGACACACCCCAGCTCGACAGCACAGGGGCCGTTCCTCCTTCGGGAGGGACGGCCCCTGTGTCTATGCCATGCCTGTGTCCATGTCTGCGCCCGTCGACCGGCGACGGTGCTCGACAGGCGCTGAGTGGGCGGTCAGTGGGCGGTCAGTGGGCCAGGACCGCGTCGATCCGCACCGGCTTGTTGCGGCTGGTGACGAGGATCTGGATGTTGCCGCTGACCAGCGGGCTGAACTGGTCGCGCACGATGAAGACGGCGAAGGACTGGACCCGCTCGGAGTACAGGTTGACCTTCTGGTACTTGTTGCCGCCGCCGATCTTGACCTTGACGCTGCCCATCTTCGGCCCGGTCTGGGCGATCAGGCGCAGCTCGCGGACGTTCTGCGCGTTGACCGTGACGAGGGCGTTGTAGCGCTTGGTCTCGATGTAGTCGCCGCCGATCGACTTCTCGGAGGTGTAGGTCTTCCACAGGCCGTCGGCCGGCGCCTCGACGTTCTTCGGCACGGCGAACTTGGCGGTCGCGGCCGTGGGGTCGACGTTGCCGGCCTTGTCGGTGGCGACGACTGTGAGCTGCTTGTCGCCGGGGGTGA
>WLIH01000451.1 GCA_009702305.1 Actinomycetota bacterium
CGACGCCGCAGCGCCGAGCGCGAGCCGTTGACCACCGAGGTGCGCAGGTAGCCCAGCGCCGCCGCGGGCTCTTGGATCCCGTCGGCCCGGGCCAGCAACGCCGCGAAGGCGTCCTGTACGACGTCCTCGGCCGAGGCCTGGTCGTCGACGAGCAGGATCGCCAGGCGCACCAGCGAGAGGCGGTGCGCGGCGTACAGCTCGGTGATCGCGTCGCGTCCGAGTCCGACCGGACGCCAGCGTCGGCGTGGGGTCGTCCTCTCGTGCACGTCCAGCCCGATCTGGCTCATGGTGGTCCTTCCGACAACGTCTGGTGGGTGCTTGTACCCGTTCAGACGCCGACGAGGCCCGGAGGTTGTCTCGGCGGGGCGGGCTACCTGGCCGGGCGGGCCGAGCCGATCGCTTCCTGCTCCTCGGGAGACAGCTGCTGCTCGCAGGACCAGGCGGTGACGTTCTTGGCGTAGGTGCGGGCCTCGCTGCGGCCATGGATCGAGGTGATCACGACGCCGTGGCCGCCGTCGTCGAGCAGGGCCAGGCTCCACGAGAGGTGGCCACCCATGTCGCCGAACGCGTCATAGCGCACGACGGCGAGGTGGCGCAGCGCGTCACGCGTCTCGGCCCGCAGCGCGGCGACCTCCTGGCGCAGGCCGACGACGTCCTCGGGCAGCGCCTCCTCGGTGTCGGCGCGCGCCGACGGCGACGTACGCCGCCAGGCCAGCAGCGCCAGCACGAGGGCCGCGGCGGCGACCAGGAGCACCATCAGCATGAGAACGGGAAGGAGCGCCACGGCGGCCAACCTATGCTGCGGGGGTGCCGAACCAGCGACGCATCGCCTACCAGGGCGAGCCGGGAGCCAACTCCCACATCGTGTGCCAAGAGCACTACCCCGAGTGGGAGGCCGTGGCGTGCGCGTCGTTCGAGGACGTCTTCGCGGCCGTGGAGTCGGGTGCGGCCGACCTGGCGATGATCCCGATCGACAACTCGATCGCGGGCCGGGTCGCCGATATCCACCACTTCCTGCCCGCCTCGAGCCTGCACATCATCGGTGAGCACTTCCTGCGGATCCGCTTCCACCTGATGGGCGTGCCGGGCAGCTCGCTGGAGACCATCACCACCGCCCACAGCCACGTCCACGCCCTCGGCCAGTGCCGCAAGGTGATCCGCGAGCACGGCCTCACCGCCGTCATCTCGGGCGACACGGCGGGCGCGGCGCGTGAGGTGGCAGAGGCCGCCGACCCCACCCAGGCGGCCATCTCGCCCCCGCTGGCCGCCGAGATCTACGGCCTGCAGATCCTGCTCGAGGACATCGAGGACGAGGACCACAACACCACCCGCTTCGTCGTGCTCTCCCGTGAGTACGTCGAGGCGCCGGCCGGGCAGGGACCGGTCGTCACGTCGTTCATCTTCAACGTGCGCAACCTGCCCGCCGCGCTCTACAAGGCCCTCGGCGGCTTCGCGACCAACGGCGTCAACATGACCAAGCTCGAGAGCTACATGGTCGACGGCACGTTCACCGGCGCGACGCAGTTCCTCGCCGAGGTCGACGGCCACCCCTCCGACCTGCACCTGTCGCGGGCGTTGGAGGAGCTGGCCTTCTTCACCACGGACGTGAAGATCCTGGGCGTCTACCCGGCCGACTCCTTCCGTGGCTGACGAGCCCACCGCCGACCTCGGCTTCGCGAAGGTCGACCTCGACCGGGCGGGACGCACCGGCGACCCCGAGGTCGTCTTCGGCCAGGGCAAGACGCCCCCGCAGGTCGTCGCGATCCTGCGCACCCTGCACGAGCGGCACCCGGAGCGGGCCGTGCTCGCCACCCGGCTCGCCGACGAGGCGATCGAGGCCCTGGCCCGGGAGCTGCCCGAGGCCGTGGTCGACCACGTCGCCCGGGCGGCGACCCTCGGGCCGCTGCCTGCCCCCCGCGGCACCGTGGCCGTGGTCGCCGCCGGCACCTCCGACGCCCCGGTCGCCGCCGAGGCCGCCCTGAGCATCCGGGTGCACGGCGCGGCCGTCGACCGGATCGACGACGTCGGCGTCGCCGGCCTGCACCGACTGCTGGCGGTGCGCGACCGGCTGGTCGCCGCCGACTGCCTGGTCGTCGTCGCCGGCATGGAGGGCGCCCTGCCGTCGGTGGTCGGCGGCCTGGTGGGCGTGCCCCTCGTCGCCGTGCCGACCAGCGTCGGCTACGGCGCGTCGTTCGGCGGCCTCTCCGCCCTGCTCGCGATGCTCAACTCCTGCGCGCCCGGGGTCACGGTCGTCAACATCGACAACGGCTACGGCGCCGGCGTCTTCGCCGCCCGGGTCGCTCGGCAGAGCAGCCGATGACGGTCTGGGTCGACGCCTCGGCGGGCGCGAGCGGCGACATGCTGCTCGGGGCGCTGCTCGGCGCCGGGGTGCCGCTCCAGGTGCTGCAGACGGCGGTCGACGCGGTCTCGCCGGAGCAGGTGACGTTGCGGGTCGAGCAGGTCACCCGCGGCGGCCTCGCCGCGACCCGCTGCCACGTCGAGGTCGCCGACTCGGCCCACCACCGCACCTGGCGCGACGTCCGCTTGTTGCTGGAGGGCGCACCCCTCGACCCCGCGGTCCGCGACCTGGCGCTCGCCGCCTTCGCTCGGCTGGCCGAGGCCGAGGGCGCCGTGCACGGCGCGCACCCGGACGACGTGCACTTCCACGAGGTCGGCGCCCTCGACGCGATCGCCGACGTCGTCGGCGTCGCGGCGGGGCTCGTGCACCTCGGCGGCCCGGTGGTCGTGAGCCAGGTCGCCGTCGGGTCCGGGTCGATCGCGGCCGCCCACGGCATCCTCCCGGTGCCGCCTCCGGCGGTCGCCGAGCTGCTGCGCGGCGCCCCGTCGTACGCCGGACCGGCCGGCGCCCCCGCGATGGAGCTGTGCACGCCGACGGGAGCGGCGCTGCTCACGGCGGCTGCGGGGTCGTGGGGGCCGCAGCCCGCCATGACCGTCGCCCGGATCGGGGTCGGCGCGGGTGGCCGCGATCCCCGAGGTCATGCCAACGTCGTCCGCGTCTTCGTCGGCTCCCCCCCCGGCCCGGAGGCGACCACCCTGCTCGTGGTCGAGAGCAACGTCGACGACCTCGACCCGCGCCTGTGGCCGTCCACGCTGGCCGCCCTGCTCGCCGCCGGCGTGCGCGACGCCTGGCTCACGCCGATCCTGATGAAGAAGGGTCGTCCG
>WLIH01000452.1 GCA_009702305.1 Actinomycetota bacterium
AGCCCGTCGTAGGCCGAGATCGGGTTGCGGTGAGCCAGGCGGGTGGCCTCGATCCGGAAGTCGACGCCGGTGTCGTAGACGGCGAGGTCGGCGTCGGCCCCGACGGCGATGCGGCCCTTGCTGGTCAGGCCGACCAGGTCGGCGGTGTTGAGCGACATCCACCGGCTGACCTGCTCGACCCCGATGCCGCGCCGGCGCGCTTCCTGCGCGACCGCGCTGAAGCCGACCTGCAGCCCCGAGACGCCGCCCCAAGCCTGCTGCAGGTCGCCGTCGCCACGGTTCTTCTCCTCCGCCGTCGCGGGGGAGTGGTCACTGACGATCGTGTCGATCACACCGGCGCGCAGGGCCTGCCAGAGCTCCTCGCGGTTGCCCGCGTCGCGGATCGGCGGGCAGCACTTGAACTGCGGTGCGGCGTCGGGGATGGTCTCCGCCGCGAAGCAGAGGTAGTGCGGGCAGGTCTCCACCGTGACCGGCAGCCCCTCGGCGCGTGCGTCGGCGATCAGGTCGAGCGCGCGGGCGCTCGACAGGTGCAGCACGTGCACCCGGGCCCCGGTCTCCCGGGAGCCGTCGAGGACCTGTCGGATCGCCTCGACCTCGGCCGCATCCGGTAGGGACTGCACGAAGTCGGCGTAGGCCCGGCTTGGCGGGGCGGGGGCCTGCTCCAGCACGCGCGCGTCCTCGGCGTGCACGATCATGAGTCCGTCGAAGCGCGCGATCTCGCGCAGCGCGGCGAGGAACTGCGGCGGGCTCAACGGGGGGAACTCGTCGACGCCCGAGGGCGCCAGGAAGCACTTGAAGCCGAACACCCCGGCCTCCCAGAGCGGCTCGAGGTCGGCCAGGTTGTCCGGCACCGCACCGCCCCAGAAGCCGACGTCGACCATCAGCTCGCCGAGGGCGGCCTCCTGCTTCACGCGCAGTCCCTCGAGGGTGGTGGTGGGCGGGATGGAGTTGAGCGGCATGTCCACGAGCGTGGTCGCGCCGCCCAGCGCGGCGGCCTCGGTCGCCGAGACGAACCCCTCCCACTCGGTGCGCCCGGGCTCGTTGATGTGCACGTGGGTGTCGACGACGCCGGGCACGACGTACGCCGTGTCGGGCACCTGGAGGACGAAGCCGTCGATGTCGTGGTCGAAGGACTCGATCGCCGCGATCGTGCCGTGGTGCACCGTCAGCGTCGCCGGCACGAACGCCTCGCCCACGAGCACCCGCTGGGCCCGCACCGCGTCGACCCGCATCAGGCGCCCTCGCGCAGCACGGTGGCCTGGATCAGGCCGTAGGGGCGGTCCGCGGCGAAGAACACCTCGCCCGGGTTGTCGAGGTCGAAGGGCGCCAGGTCGACCAGGAAGTGGTGCTTGTTGGGGCACGACAGGCTGACCTCGGCCACGGCGTCGTACTGCTCCAGCACCGCCTTGCCCATCTCGAAGATGGTCTGCTGCAGCGCCAGCGAGTGCACGGTGGCGAAGGTCGAGAGCAGCGTCTCGCGGACGCCGTCGTAGAGAGCGTCGAAGTCGAGGTCGGTGCGCGTGTAGCGCCAGGTCGCGGTGACGCTGGTGGCCAGGATCCGGTCGGTGGTCTCCTGCAGCGTCGTGTAGCGATCGCGGGGGAAGCCGTGGAACTCCGAGCCGGTGCTCTTGAGCACAGTGCAGTCCTTGAGCCCGGCGACTACCGAGGTGCGCTCGCCGTCGCGCTCGACGACCGCCGTCCGGGTCTCGCGCCCGGTGCGGCTGAAGGCGTGGTCGTGCGCCCGGCCGTCGACCGCGATCCGCTCCCAGGCGTACTGCTCGGCGCTCAGCTCGGCGCCGCTGACCCACGCGAAGCCGTCGACGAAGTGCGCCGCCAGCCGGAGCAGGAAGTCCTCCGGTGACCCGATGCCGTGCTCGCGGGCGAAGGCGTAGACGGTGTTCTTCTGGGTGTCGGTGGCGACGACCCGGCTGTTGTCGCCGTCGGTGTGGCAGGCCGCGAAGTCGCCGCGCAGCTGGGTCGTGACGTTGAGGTCCTCGATCTGGTGCACGTCGGTGTCGCGCGTGATCCGCACGAGTCGGCACTCCGCCTTGCCGTACTGGTTGGGCCCCAGCACGATGTCGCCCTGCGCCACGCTCAGCTCCCTCGGTAGGTCGTGTAGGACCACGGGCTCAGCAGCAGCGCCACGTGGTAGTGCGGCTCGCCGGCGTCGACCTCGAAGACCACGTCGACGGCGGGATAGAACGTCGCCCGGCCGGCCGCAGCGAACCAGGGCCCCGTGGCGAAGGTGATCGCGTGGACGCCGGCGTCGAGCACGGTCTCGAAGCGCACCCGGCCGTCGACGTCGGTCACCGCCGTCTCCAGCTCGGCGCCGGCCACGTCGGCGAGGGTGAGGGCGAGCCCCTCCGCGGGTCGCCCGAGCGCCACGTCGAGGACGTGCGTGCTCAGCGTCGTGCCCGGGGTCGTCATGCGACGAGTCCTTCGAGGCGCAGCAGCGCGATCTCGCGCAACTGGCCGAGGGTGACCCCGCGCTCGGTCTCCGGGTCGTTGCCGAGCCGCTCCTCCAGCATCGCCAGCATCTCCTCGGCCGAGCGTCCCTTGGCGCGGACCAGGTAGATCCGGTCGAAGGCCGCCTCGTAGCGACGGTTGCCCTCGGCGAGCCGGGCCCGCACGTCGGCGTCGTCGCCGACCCCGGCCTGCTCGCTGCTGCTCATCGCCGCGCTCGCCCCGGTGCCGGCGTGCCTCTCGCCGATGCGGGGGTGGTCGGCCAGTGCCCGGTCCAGGTCGGTCGCGGTCCAGCTGTGGGCGAGTTCATCCGCCCGGCCCACCAGCTGCGCCACGTCGGCGTACGGACGTCCGGCAGCGACCCCCGCGACCCACGAGTCGATGTCGACGCACGACCGCAGGACCTCGTGCACCTCGATCTCGCTCATCGCGTTGAGCTCCTCCACCAGCACCGGACACCTCCCTCGCCGTTGAAACTAGAGCCTCGATGTAAAGCGAGACCGAAACAACCGTTTCATCGAGGTTACGTCGGCGCACCGCGACCCTCGTTGGTCGAGTAGCACCCGAGCGCCAGCGAGGGGGCGTATCGAGACCCCGAGACCCGCGCCTCAGCCGGCGACGGATCGGCCCCGCTCGTTGGTCGAGTAGCACCCGAGCGCCAGCGAGGGGGCGTATCGAGACCCCGAGACCCGCGCCTCAGCCGGCGA
>WLIH01000453.1 GCA_009702305.1 Actinomycetota bacterium
GATGCTGATCCTCTCGGAGAACTACCTCGGCCTCTTCCTGGGCTGGGAGGGCGTCGGCCTGGCGTCGTACCTGCTCATCGGCTTCTGGCAGCACAAGCCCTCGGCGGCCGCCGCGGCCAAGAAGGCCTTCGTCATCAACCGGGTCGGCGACATCGGCATGGCGCTGGCGATCGCGCTGATGTTCGTCACGTTCAGCACCACCAGCTTCACCGAGGTCAGTGCTCTCGCCGGCGGCGCCAGCGAGGACACGCTGACCGCTCTCGGCGTGCTGCTGCTGCTCGGTGCCTGCGGCAAGTCGGCGCAGGTCCCGCTGCAGGCGTGGCTGCTCGACGCCATGGAGGGTCCGACCCCGGTCTCGGCCCTCATCCACGCCGCCACCATGGTCACGGCCGGCGTCTACCTCATCACCCGGTCCAACTTCGTGTTCGAGCGTGCCCCGCACGCCCAGACCGTCGTGGTCATCGTCGCCACGGTGACGCTGCTGTGGGGCGCGGTGATCGGCTGCGCGAAGGACGACATCAAGAAGGCGCTGGCCGGCTCTACGATGAGCCAGATCGGCTACATGATGCTCGGGGCGGGTCTGGGTGTCGCGGGCTACGCGTTCGCGATCTTCCATCTGCTCACCCACGGCTTCTTCAAGGCCAACATGTTCCTCGGGGCCGGCTCGGTCATGCACGGCATGGACGACGACGTCGACATGCGCCACTACGGCGCGCTGCGCAAGGCGATGCCGGTGACGTTCATGACGTTCGCGATGGGCTACCTCGCGATCATCGGCTTCCCGGGCTTCTCCGGCTTCTGGTCCAAGGACAAGATCATCGAGACGGCCCTGGCCGAGAACTGGGTGATCGGTCTATGCGCCCTGCTCGGCGCGGGTGTCACGGGCTTCTACATGACGCGCCTGATGCTGATGACCTTCACCACCGACAAGCGCTGGGAGAAGGACGTGCACCCGCACGAGTCGCCCAAGCTGATGACGATCCCGCTGGTCGTGCTGGCTGCGCTGTCCGTCCTCGGTGGCCTGCTGCTCGCCGGCGACTGGATCGTGGAGTGGCTCGCCCCGGTGGTCGGCACCGCTCCCCACCACGAGCCGCCGATCCCGGCCCTGGCCGTCACCGGCCTGGCCGTCCTGGTCGTCGCCGTCGGCGTCGCCCTGGCATGGTTCCTCGTCGGCAAGCGTGAGGTCTCGCGCACGGCACCCGAGGACGTCTCGTTCCTCACCCGGGCCGCGCGCGCCGATCTCTACGGCGACGCGATCAACGACGCGCTCGTGGTCGCGCCCGGCAAGCAGCTGGTGTCCGGCCTGGTCACCCTCGACCGCACCGTCGTCGACGGTGCGCTGACCGGGGGGCCGGTGCTGCTCGGCGGTGTCGGTGGCGCACTGCGCCGGGTGCAGAACGGCTTCGTGCGCTCCTATGCCCTCTCCATCCTCGTCGGCGTGCTCCTCGTCGTCCTCGCCCTCCTGGTGGTGAACTGGTCATGAGCGACTTCCCCTGGCTCACCGTCCTGATCGCGGTCCCGCTCGTCGGGGCCGTCTCGACGGCCTTCGGTCCGAAGACCGGCGCGCTGCCCAAGCAGCTCGGTCTGTTCTTCTCCGGCCTGACGCTCGCGATCGGCATCGCGATCGCAGTCCAGTACGACACCGACGGCGGCATGCAGCTCACCGAGACCCACACCTGGATCGAGGCTCTGGGTGTCCACTACGCCCTCGGCGTCGACGGACTCGGCCTGCTGCTGATCCTGCTCACGGTCGCCCTGGTGCCGATCGTCCTGCTGGCGTCGTGGCACGACGCCGACGGCGACGGCAGCGGCAACGTCGCGGCGTTCGTCGCCTGGGCGCTCGCGCTCGAGGGCCTCTCCATCGCGGTCTTCGCCGCCACGGACGTGTTCCTCTTCTACGTCGTCTTCGAGGCCACGCTCATCCCGGCGTACTTCCTCATCGGCGGCTTCGGTCGCGGCGACAAGGGCTTCGCCGCCCTGAAGTTCCTGATGTACCAGCTCGGCGGCGGGCTCGTGCTGCTTTTCTCGGTCGTGGGTCTCTACGTCGTCTCGGCCCAGCAGGGCACGCCGTCGTACCTCATCTCCGACCTGGCCGCGCTCGACATCTCCACCGAGGCGGGTCGCTGGCTCTTCGCCGGCTTCTTCATCGCCTTCGCCGTGAAGGCGCCGCTCTTCCCGCTGCACACCTGGCTCGCCGACACGACCGAGCGCGCGACGCCCGGCACCTCGGTGCTGCTGGTCTGCGTGCTCGACAAGATCGGCACCTTCGGCATGCTGCGCTTCTGCCTGGGGCTCTTCCCCGAGGCGTCGCAGTGGGCGACACCGGTCGTGGTCACGATCGCGCTGATCTCGATCGTCTACGGCGCCTTCGTGGCGATCGGCCAGGACGACGTGCTGCGCCTGATCGGTCTGACCTCGCTGAGCCACTTCGGCTTCATCACGCTCGGCATCTTCGTCTTCAGCAGCCAGGGCGGCTCGGGCGCGATCCTCTACATGGTCAACCACGGCATCGGCACCGCCGCACTCTTCCTGGTCGCGGGCTACCTGATCAAGCGTCGTGGCACCAGCCTGATCAGCCAGATGGGCGGCCTGGAGAAGGTCGCACCGGTGCTGGCCGGACTCTTCCTGGTCTCCGGTCTGGCGACCCTCGGACTGCCCGGCCTGAGCCCGTTCATCTCGGAGTTCCTGGTCATCATCGCTGCCTTCGACTACCACTGGTGGGTCGGTGCGGTCGCCGTGACGGGGATCGTGCTGGCCGCGATCTACGTGCTGTGGATGTACCAGCGCGTGATGACCGGCGGCACCCGCAGCGAGGACGAGGGCATCGCCGACATCAACCTGCGCGAGGCGCTCGCGGTCGCGCCGCTGATGGCCGCGCTGGTGTTCCTGGGCTTCTACCCTGCCCCGCTGCTCGACGCGAGCAATCCCTACATCGACGGCCTGATGAGCCAGGTGGGCGTCGCCGACGACCCGCCGACGGTCACCGAGCCGGTCGAGGTCCACGTTGAGGACGGTGCTCACTGATGGAGTTCATCAAGCCCACCATCGAGTACGCCGAGCTTTGGCCGCTCTTCCTGGTCTTCGGCGTGGCCTGCCTGGGCGTCGTCGTCGAGGCCTTCGTGCCCCGCGCCCGGCGCCAGGTCGTCCAGCTGCTGCTCACCC
>WLIH01000454.1 GCA_009702305.1 Actinomycetota bacterium
AGTGGCACCTCGACCGGCTCCTCGGCCACATGGACGACGCCCTCGACGCGTTCCTCGAGGCGTCGCGGGGCTCGGTGCGGGTCACCGTGCCGCCCGTGGTGGGACGGGTCCCGGTCACCGTGCTGCGCGACAAGGCGTGCGCCCTGCTCGGCGCCTGGACCCAGGCGTCCACCCGCGACCGGGTCGATGCCGAGGTCGACATCGGCGGCGTGAGCGCGCCCGGATCGCTGCTGGTGGCCTCGGCCGCGCTCGAGATCACCGTGCACGGCTGGGACGTCGACCAGGCGACCGGCGCCGACCACCCGCTGCCCGACGCGCTGGCCCAGGCACTGCTGCCGGTCGCACACGACCTCGTCACCGCCGCCGACCGACCGACCCGATTCGCCCCGGCCCGACCCGTCTCGGAGGGTGCCGGAGCTGCCGAGCGCCTGCTCGCCCACCTCGGTCGAGCGCCCGGCGACAGGTGATCGGACCTGACTGGACCGGGTAGGCCCATCTGGGCCAATCCGGACACGAGCGGTGCCGCGTGTTCCTAGCCTGACGACATGCAGGCACTGGAGGCGACCACGTCTCAGCTCCACGACGCCCTCCGCGCCCTGCGCGCCGGACGGGTGCGCGAGAGTCTCGACGTCCTCGCGACGCTGCGTGCCGGGGACCTCGACCTCCCCGAACAGACGATGGTCCTGGCCGCGCTGATCGACGCACGGTTGGCGCGTGGCGACCTTGCCGACGCGCTCGGCCTCGGCGACGAGCTCGACGCGCTCGCGCTGGACCCCACGGTGCACCGCGACTCCGCAGCACTCGCGCACCACGCCCGCGGTGAGCTCGCCGCGGCCCTCTCGGACCACGTCGCCGCGGCGGAGCACTACCTCGCGGCCGGCAACCTCGCCCCTGACTCCGACCCGGAGACCCTGCCATGGCGCGCCGGCCTGGCGCTCGCGCTGGTGCGCACCGGTCGACCGCGCGAGGCCCAGGAGCGCGTGCTCGAGCACGTCGCCGTCGCCCGAGCCTCCGGGTCGGCGTACGCCCTGGCCCACGCGCTGCGCACCCAGGCCAGCGTCGACGCCACCGGGCAGCGGATCGACCTGCTCGAGGCGGCCCAGGCCGCCCTCGCGCACGTGAGCGCCGAGCGGCTCGCCGCGCAGATCGACACCGACCTCGCCGGGCTGCTGCTGCTCAGCAACCGCCCCGATGCCGCGGCCACCTCCCTCCTCCTGCTGCGCAACGCCGAGGCGTACGCCGGGCGTCAGGAGCAGTGGCCCCTGCAGAGCCGGGTCCGCCGGCTGCTGGAGCGCCTCGGCGAGCAGCCGCACCGCGTGCAGAGCGAGGCGCTCGCGAGCCTGACCGCCTCCGAGCGCCGGGTCGCGCAGCTGGCGGCGAGCGGACTCACCAACCGGCTGATCGCGGCCGAGCTGGTCGTCACGATCAAGGCCGTCGAGTGGCACCTCTCGCACGTCTACCGCAAGCTCGGGATCGCCTCGCGCACCCGGCTCGCCGCCACCCTCGGCAGCTGAGCGACGCCGAGCCGACCGGTCACGACGCCTCGTCGCGTGGCTGGGGCAGCCACTCCAGGCTGCGGCCGTGCCCGTGGGTCCAGCCCAGCGCCCGGCCGTCCAGTCCGAGCACGAAGGTGGCCCGCTCCTCGGGCACCTCGGGACCGGTGGCGGTGACCTCGGGCAGCACCCGCTTGCCCTCGTTGCTCACCCACCGGCACGCACCCGCGGCGACCAGTCCGCTCATCAGCTCGTGGAAGCGGCGTCGGTCGACCTCGTCGAGGTAGGCGATCACGGCACTGTGGAAGACCACGACGCGCCCGTGGGCCGAGGCCCGCTCGACGAGCCCGGGCAGCTCGGTGAGCAGGTCGCCGCGCACGAGCGCCGCAGGGTCGCGGCGGGCGATCTCGATCGCCTGGGCGAGGAGGGCGCGCCGGTCGTCGTGCTCGGGCCAGACCAGCGTCGTGAGCCAGGCCATGGCGTCGTCGTCGGTGACATCGAGCGGGTTGAGATCGATGCCGCCGCGCCAGGCCACGCGCGGTGAGCGGGCGGGCAGCGGCGGGTCGCCGATGACATCGCAGGTCAGCCACGGACCGGCGCCGGCGGTGCGCACCTCGGTCGAGCCGCGCAGCCACCGGACGTCCCAGCGGTCGGGATACAGGCACAGCCCGGCGCTCGCGCCGACCTCCAGCAGGGAGACCGGCTCCTCCCCGGCCGCCATGGCCAGGGCGGGCAGCAGGGTGGCGATCCGGCCGACCTCGTTGGTCTGCGTCGTGCGGGAGAGGACCGTCGCCCGCAGCCGGCCGTCGTCGCCGAGCAGGGCGTCGCGCAGGCCGGAGTAGGGACCCGGCGCCTCGACGCCGTGCCAGCGGGCGGCCGCGAAGATGAGATTCGGTTGACGGCGCGGCTCCGGGAGGGTGAGCAGCCAGGCGCCCACCTGCTCGTCCTCGGCCACGGCGCGCGCCCAGGCCGCGAAGCACGGCGAGTCCCCGTCGGCGTACGCCGCGAAGTCGCGGTACGCCGACGCGACCGGCCCCCAGAGCTCCACCTCGACCGCCCGCTCAGCCGACCGGCTCAGCCGACCGGCAGGGCGACGTAGGTGGTCTCGAGGTACTCCTCGATGCCCTCGAAGCCGCCCTCGCGCCCGAAGCCGCTGGCCTTGACGCCGCCGAACGGCGCCGCGGGGTTGGAGATCAGCCCGGTGTTGATGCCGACCATGCCGAAGTCGAGAGCCTCGGCGACCCGGATGGTGCGGGCCAGGTCGCGCGTGTAGACATAGGCGGCCAGGCCGTACTCGGTGGAGTTGGCGCGGGCGATCGCGTCCGCCTCGTCGTCGAAGGTGGCGATCGGCGCGACCGGGCCGAAGATCTCCTCGGTGTTGATCGCCGAGCCGGGTGCGACGTCGAGCAGCACGGTGGGACTGAAGAAGTAGCCCGGTCCGTCGGGGGCAGCGCCCCCCGTGACCACGGTCGCGCCGTCCGCAATCGCCTCGGTCACCAGCCGGCTCACGGAGCTGACGGCCTTCTCGTCGATCAGGGGGCCGACGTCGACGCCCTGGTCCTGGCCACGACCCAGGCTGAGTGCACCCATCCGGGCGGCGAGCTTGTCGGCGAACTCGCCGGCGACCGAACGGTGCACCAGGAACCGGTTGGCCGCCGTGC
>WLIH01000455.1 GCA_009702305.1 Actinomycetota bacterium
CGACCCGAGGCCCGGCTGCGCCCGACGGCGGCCGTCGCCCTCGACCGGCTGCGCGCGCTGCCGACCGGCGCGCGCCCGCTCGGCCCGCCGGTGGCCTGGCCGACGCTGGTCGACCGGCTCGGAGCCGACCCCCGCCCGGCGTACTCCCCCATCCGGTGAGCCGGCGTGCCGGCTGCCCGCGTCCGGTGCCAACTAGGCTGGCCGGCATGCAGATCGGTGCGCACGTCGACCAGACCGACCCGCTCGCGGAGGCTGCCGCACGCCAGGCGCCCCTCGTGCAGTTCTTCCTCGGCGACCCGCAGGGCTACCAGGGCCCGGAGATCGCGTACGCCGGCGGGGCCGAGGGCCTGAAGGCCGACGCCGCGGCGGCCGGGGTGGACCTCTACGTCCACGCGCCGTACATCGTCAACGTCGCCACGACCAACAACCGGATCCGCATCCCGAGCCGCAAGCTGCTCCAGCAGCACGTCGACGCCGCGGCCGCGATCGGCGCCAAGGGCCTGATCGTGCACGGCGGCCACGTCAACAAGAGCGACGACCCCGAGAAGGGCTTCGACAACTGGCGCAAGGCCGTCGAGGCGACCGACCTCAAGCTCCCGCTGCTGATCGAGAACACCGCCGGCGGCGACAACGCGATGACGCGCCACCTCGACCGCATCGCGCGGGTCTGGGACGCCATCGCCGGCACGGAGCAGGCCGACCAGGTCGGCTTCTGCCTCGACACCTGCCACGCGCACGCCGGCGGCAACGCCCTCGAGACCGTCGTCGCCGACGTGCTGGCCATCACCGGGCGCATCGACCTGGTGCACTGCAACGACAGCCGCGACGAGTTCGACTCCGGCGCCGACCGGCACGCCAACTTCGGCAGCGGACGCATCGATCCCGAGCTGCTGGCCTCCGTGGTCCGCGACGCCGGGGCCCCCGTCGTGTGCGAGACGCCGGGGCCGGCCGACGCGCACGTCGCAGACTTCGAGTGGCTGCGCGCCCGCCTGTAGCCCCGCCTGTAACGTCGCCCCCGTGCCGAGTCCGCTGAGCGTCCGCGAGATCTCCGCGACCGAGCACCTCGCGTACGTCGCCGCACAGCCGTCGGCCAGCTTCCTGCAGACCCCCGCGTGGGGGCAGGTCAAAGCCGAGTGGCGTCGCGAGTCGATCGGCTTCGTCCGCGACGGCGAGCTGGTCGGGGCCGCCCTGGTGCTCTACCGCCAGCTGCCACGCCTCAAGCGCTACCTCGCCTACCTGCCCGAGGGCCCCCTGCTCGACTGGGCCGCGGAGGACCTCGCCTCGTGGCTCGACCCGATGGCCGCCCACCTGAGGTCCCGTGGCGCGTTCGCGGTGCGGATGGGCCCGCCGGTCGTGCTCAACCGCTGGAGCGCCGCCCAGGTCAAGGACGGGATCGCCGACCCCGAGGTGCACCGGCTGGGCGACCTCGCACCGACCGAGCGCGACCACGTCGGCGCCCGGGTCGTCTCCCAGCTGCACGAGCACGGCTGGCGACCGCAGTCGGTGTCGGGCGGGTTCGCGGCGGGGCAGCCGCAGTTCGTCTTCCAGATCCCGCTGCGCGACGCCGACGGGTCGCCCCGCTCGGAGGCCGACGTGCTCGCCGGCATGAACCAGCTGTGGCGGCGCAACATCAAGAAGGCCGCCAAGGAGGGCGTCGTGGTCACGACTGCGACGACGGACGACGCGGCCCTGGCGGCGTTCCACGAGCTCTACGTCCACACCGCCGAGCGCGACCACTTCACGCCACGCCCGCTCGGCTACTTCCGCACCATGGTGACGGCGCTGGCTGCCGAGGACCCGGAGCGGATCCGCCTGCACCTGGCCCACCACGACGGCGACCTGGTCGCGGCGACGATCGCCATCCGCGTCGGCGGGCACAGCTGGTACTCCTACGGCGCCTCCTCGACCGCCAAGCGCGAGGTGCGCGGCTCCAACGCCGTGCAGTGGGCGATGATCCAGGAGGCGATCGCCGCAGGCTCGTGCGTCTACGACCTGCGCGGCATCACCGACACCCTCGAGGCCGAGGACTCCCACGTCGGACTGATCCAGTTCAAGGTCGGCACCGGCGGCGAGGCCGTCGAGTACGCCGGCGAGTGGGACCTCCCGCTCAACCGGGCCCTCTACAAGGCCTTCGAGCTCTACCTGAGCAGGCGCTGACATGAGCCTGACCCTGACCGTCGACGGCGATCGCTGGCGCAGCCACCTGCTCCGGGTCGCGGCCGCCAACCCGGGTCTGGTGCCGGTCGCCAAGGGCAACGGCTACGGCTTCGGGCTCGCGCGGCTGGCCCGCAAGGCGCAATGGCTGCACGAGCACGCGGAGGTCGGGCCCGGGCCTGCGGTGGCCGACGTGCTCGCCGTGGGCACCTACGACGAGCTGCCGCAGGTCGCGCAGCGCTTCGACGGAAGTCTGCTGGTGCTGACCCCGTGGCGGCCCTTCGGTGCCGCGCTCGAGATCGATCCGGCGCTGCACGACCGCGTCATCCACACGGTCAGCCGCACCCAGGACCTGACCGACCTGCTGGATCGCCGGCCCGACGCCCGCTTCGTGCTGGAGCGGCTGACCTCGATGCAGCGCCACGGCTTGGAGGCGCGCGAGCTGTGGGCGGTGGCCCGCCTGCTGCAGGATCGCCCGCGTGCGCGGCTCGAGGGCGTAGCGCTGCACCTCCCGCTCGCCCAGGGCTCGCACCTCTCGCAGGTCACCCGGCTGATGACCGACGTCGTCGGCGCCGAGCTGCCCGACGGCCCGGGTGCCCGCACCGTGTGGGTCAGCCACCTGACCGACGACGAGCTCGGCACGCTGCGGGCGTCGTACGCCGACTTCGCCATCCGCCCGCGCATCGGCACCGCCCTGTGGCTGGGCGACCGCGGCGCGCTGCGGGTGACGGCGACGGTGCTCGACGTGCACCCCGTCGAGCGCGGTGACGCCTTCGGCTACCGCGGTCGCACGGCACCCAAGGCCGGCCACCTGCTGGTCGTCACCGGAGGCACCGCCCACGGGATCGGCCTCGAGGCACCGACCGGCGACTCCGGGATCAAGGCGCGCGCCGCGACCCTGGCCCGCGGCGGTCTCGACGCCGTCGGGTTCGTGCGCTCGCCGTTCTCCATCGACGGCAAGCAGCGCCTCTTCGCCGAGCCGCCGCACATGCAGGCC
>WLIH01000456.1 GCA_009702305.1 Actinomycetota bacterium
CCCCGACTCACCGGGTGAGAACGGGAAAGTAGCGCCGGGTCGCGCGACACGACGGCTGTGACACCTGTTAATCCCTGTGACTCGTGAGGCGTTGGCCTAGGTTAAGCAGCATGGCGACCCGTACGTCTTCCCCGCCGGGTTCGCGGAGCAAGAGCAGCACCACGTCCAGCAGCAGCGGCCGTGGGACCTCGAGCACCCGGACCCGGAGTACCCCGGCCAGCAAGGCCACCAGCACTGCGCGCAGCAAGGCCACCGGCAAGCGGCCGACGCGCAGCACGACGAAGCGCCCTGCCGCGCGCTCCTCGAGTGCCCGCGGGACCGCGCGTCGTCCCGCGCCGCGAGCGGTGCGCACCGGTCGCGGACCGGTCGCGCGCGCCTTCGACGCACTGCTGCGGGGAGTGACCGCGCTGTGGTTGGCGATCGCCCATGCCGTGGGTGCGCTCGCCCGCGGCATCGGTCGCGGCGCCCGCGACCTCGACCCCGAGCACCGTCGCGACGGCGCCGGCCTGCTGGTCTTCGCCCTGGCGGTGCTGACGTCCGCGGCCGTGTGGTTCCAGATCGGCGGACCGGTGCTCGGCCCGACCCGCACCGCGGTGGCGGGCTCGGTCGGCAAGGTCGGCTGGTTCGTCCCGATGGCGCTGGTCTACGTCGGCTGGCGCACCATGCGCGACCCCGTCAGCAACGGCCCCGCGGGCCGGCAGGTGATCGGCTGGTCCGCCCTGACCTTCGGCCTGCTCGGCGTCGTGCACATCGCCAACGGCAGCCCGCAGCCCCTCAACGGCGACGCCTCGCCGCTGCAGGAGGGCGGGGGAGCGGTCGGGTACGTCGTCTCCTCCCTGCTGCTCGACCTGCTGCGTTCGTCGTTCGTGGTCGTGCCGCTGCTGCTCATGCTCGCGGGCTTCGGCCTGCTGGTCATCACCTCGACGCCGCTCTACCAGGTGCCGGTCAAGCTCGGTGCCCTCCGCGACCGCGCGCTGGGGCGCGACATCGAGGGCCCCGCCGACGCGGACGACAGCGCCGAGCCGACCCAACCGGTGCGGGTGCGGCGCGGGAAGAAGGCCGACGACGAGATCGACCCCGAGATGGGCGACCCGGCCTACGACTCGCCGGTGCTCACCGACCGCGAGATCCGCAAGATGCGCAAGAAGGACGCGCTCGACGTGGCGCTCGAGTCGGACCGTGAGGACTCGTCGGTCGGCCTCGACATCTTCGCCCCCGAGCCGGTCGTCGACGCCGGGCTCGACCCGGCCGACGCCGTGACGGTGGTCGACACCCCGGCGACGGCGGCCCGCGACGACAACGGCGACCTCGAGCCGCCGCCGCACACCCCGCTGCCGCAGCGCGTCGAGCAGCTCGCGCTCTCCGGCGACATCGTCTACACCCTCCCGGCCGGCGACGTGCTCAAGCCGGGCTCCGTGCACAAGGCGCGCTCGCAGGCCAGCGACGACGTCGTCGGTCGACTGACCAACGTGCTCGACGAGTTCGGCATCGACGCCCAGGTCACCGGCTACACCCGGGGCCCGACCGTCACCCGCTACGAGGTCGAGGTCGGCCCGGCGGTCAAGGTCGAGAAGGTCACGGCGCTGTCGAAGAACATCGCGTACGCCGTCGCGTCGGCCGACGTACGGATCCTGAGCCCGATCCCCGGCAAGTCGGCGATCGGCATCGAGATCCCCAACGTCGACAAGGAGATCGTCTCCCTGGGCGACGTCCTGCGCTCGGGCATCGCGCGCAACGACCACCACCCGATGGTGTGCGGCCTCGGCAAGGACGTCGAGGGCGGCTTCGTCGTCGCCAACCTGGCCAAGATGCCGCACCTGCTCGTCGCCGGCGCGACCGGCTCGGGCAAGTCGAGCTTCATCAACTCGATGATCACCTCGATCCTGATGCGCTCGACGCCCGACGAGGTGCGGATGATCATGGTCGACCCCAAGCGGGTGGAGCTGAACGCCTACGAGGGCGTCCCGCACTTGATCACGCCGATCATCACCAACCCGAAGAAGGCCGCCGAGGCGCTGGCCTGGGTCGTGCGCGAGATGGACATGCGCTACGACGACCTGGCCAACTTCGGCTTCCGCCACATCGACGACTTCAACAAGGCCGTGCGGGCCGGCAAGGTCGAGGTGCCGCCCGGCAGCGAGCGCGCGCTCACGCCTTACCCCTACCTGCTCGTCATCGTCGACGAGCTCGCCGACCTGATGATGGTGGCACCGCGCGACGTCGAGGACGCCGTCGTGCGCATCACCCAGCTCGCCCGAGCGGCCGGCATCCACCTGGTGCTGGCCACCCAGCGCCCGAGCGTCGACGTCGTCACCGGCCTGATCAAGGCCAACGTGCCCTCGCGACTCGCCTTCGCCACCTCCTCGCTGGCCGACAGCCGGGTCATCCTCGACCAGCCGGGCGCCGAGAAGCTCGTCGGTCAGGGCGATGGCCTGTTCCTGCCGATGGGCTCCTCCAAGGCCGTGCGCGTGCAGGGCTCCTGGGTCACCGAGGCCGAGATCGCCCAGGTGGTCAAGCACTGCAAGGAGCAGCTGCAGCCGTCGTACCGCGACGACGTCACCGCTCCCGCAGCGGCCAGGCGCGAGCTCGACGACGACATCGGCGACGACATGGACCTGGTCATCCAGGCCATCGAGCTCGTCGTGTCGACCCAGTTCGGCTCGACGTCGATGCTGCAGCGCAAGCTGCGCGTCGGCTTCGCGAAGGCCGGACGACTGATGGACATCCTCGAGAGCCGCGGGATCGTCGGCCCGAGCGAGGGCTCGAAGGCTCGCGACGTGCTCGTGAAGCCCGACGAGATCGACGGCGTCATCGCGACCCTGCAGGGGGAGATGTGAACGAGCACCTGATCGACGAGACCGAGCACGAGACGTACGCCGACGAGGTGGACGCCCCCGTGATCGAGGTGCGTCGCAACGGGCTGCTGTCCGGCGCGATCGGCGGTGTGGCCGCAGTCGTCGGGGCGGCGTACGTCGTGCGGGCCGCCGGCGGCGGATCGATGCTCGACTGGCTGCTCTTCGCCGTGATGGCGGCCATCGCGGTCGGCCACCTGCTGGCCTGCTGGGACGCACGCACCCCGCTCTTCGTCGCCGACGAGAGGGGAGTCCGGCTGCGCACCGCACGCACCTGGCGAGGAC
>WLIH01000457.1 GCA_009702305.1 Actinomycetota bacterium
CACGACCAGGACGGCCCGCTCACCGGCCGCGGCCGAGGCCTGCAGCGCCATCGCGTCCTCGTTGCGGTGGTGCACGATCCCCTTGTCGCAGACGCCGGCCACCCAGGTCGCGGGCTCCTCGCGGAAGTGGTCGCGCTCGCTCGGTGCCTTGGCTCCGCAGACCTGGCAGTAGCCGTCGGCATCGACGGTTCCGCCGCACGACAGGCAGGCGCGCGCGGCCGGTGCGGGGGTCGCGGACGGCCGGACCCGGCCGGTGTCGTCGAACGGCGCCGCCTCGGTCGCGGGCGCGGCTGCGGCGGCTGGTGCGGTGGCGTCGCCGAGCGCCGCTCCGCAGGCCTCGCAGAAGAGGTCGCCTGCGGTGACGGACTCGCCGCACGCCGGACAGGTGGCAGGACCGCTCACACCAGGCTCCAGCTGCGCACGGCGTTGGCCTGGTTGACGAGCTCGATGCGTGAGGCGAGGTCGGAGGCGTCCCGGGCGAGGTCGCGGTAGGCGCTCTCGAGCGCGGCACGCAGGTGCACCTCGTCGCTGGGATGGCTGCCGATCGTCGCGACCCGGCTCGAGCCCGGCGCAGCGACCACCACGTCGAGGGCGTGGCGCAGGATCCGCACCGTGTAGCGGGCGCGCTCCTCGGGCGCCATCCGCACCGACTCGATGCTGCGCAGCGCCTGGTCGAGCACCGCGAGGTCGCCGGGAGTCGAGGAGAGCAGCACCTCGGCGCGCAGCTGGCGGCTCTCGGGGTAGCCACGGCTGGTCGAGGGCACCAGGTCGAGCGCTGCGACAGCGCCGGGCGTGTCCTGGCGCTGGGCGCGCACCCGGGCGAGGCCGAAGGCCGCCGGAGCGGCGTACGCCGCATCGGTCGCGACGCAGGTGGCGTAGAGACCTTCCGCCACCCGAGGCAGAGCGCCGTGCTCGCAGGCGATCGCCAGTGCCAGCTTGGGCGCGAGCTCGCCGGGGACCTGCTGGTAGACGGCGTTGAACGACGACTTGGCCGTCTCCCAGTCGCCCTCGGCCATCGCGGCGAGCCCGTCCATCCACACCGCCCGCCACTCCCACGGGTCGTCGGCGAGCAGCTGGGCCGTGTGCGTCCGGGCCTGGGCGACGTCGCCGACCTCGAGGGCGGCGTGCGCGCGGGCGAGCAGCACGTCGGCCGAGGCCTCGGGTGCGGCGGCGAGGTCGGCGAGCCGCTGGGCGGGGTCCTCGGAGCCGACGCTCGAGAGCCACGAGTGCTGCGGGTCGCTGGGGTCGGGCCGCAGACCGGGCAGCTGGTCCCAGGTCATGGCGGACGCGCTGACCGACGGCGCCTCGAAGACGACCGAGGCGGCCGAGGTCAGGGCGGTGCCGGTGGTGCGCGCGGCCACGACCTCGCGCAGCACGCCGAGCAGTTGCGAGCGCAGCTCGTCGACGGACGCGAAGCGGTCGGCCGGGTCGGGGGCGCAGCATTTCGCGACCAGCTGGTAGAGCGAGTCGTGGTGGGCGAAGAGCGGCGTCGACTCCGGTGGCGGCAGCGTGTGCAGGTAGGTGCCCTGGTAGCCGCGGAACTCCATGCCGAGCACGACCAGGGTGCGCCCGATCGTGTAGATGTCCGAGGCGACGCTCGGCCCGACCTCGGCGACCTCGGGCGCCTGGTAGCCGACGGTGCCGAAGATCGCTGAGTCCTCGTCGTCGATGCGGCGTACGCCGCCGAGGTCGATGAGCTTGATCGCGTCGCCGACCTGGATCAGGTTGTCGGGCTTGAAGTCGCAATAGACCAGGCCGAGGTCGTGGAGGTACTGGAACGCCGGCAGCACCTCGAGCACGTAGGCGAGCGCCTGGTCGACCGGCAGCGGGTCGTAGGCGCCGTTGTTGGCCTGCATCCGCTTCTTGAGGATCTGCTTGAGCGACTGACCGCCGACGAACTCCATCACGATGTAGCCCGCGCCCTCGTGGGTCACGAAGTTGTAGATCTCCACGATCAGCGGGTGCTCGACCTGAGCGAGGAACTGCTGCTCGGCGATCGCGGCCGCGAGCGCGTCGGGGTCGCCGGAGTTCAGCAGGCCCTTGAGCACCACCCACCGGTCGGAGACGTTCTTGTCGCGGGCGAGGTAGATCCAGCCGAGCCCGCCGTGGGCGATGGCGCCGGCGACCTCGTACTGCCCGGCGACGAGATCGCCCGGCTGCAGCTTGGGCGTGAACGAGAACTCCTGGCCGCACTTCGGGCAGAAGCCCTCGGAGCGGGCGGGACGACCCTCGCCGCTGCGACCGACGGGGTTGCCGCACTTCGAGCAGGTGCGCTTGTCCTCCGGGACCTGCGGGTCCTGCTGCACGGCCTTGAGAGCGTCGACCGCGGGCGCCGGGGGGACGACGGTGAGGCCGGCGCCGAGCCGGGCCGCGCGCATCCGCTGCGAGCCCGACCGGGCCTGCCGGGTGGCCGCCGAGGCGGCGCCGGCGCGCCGCGACCCGAGGGCTGCCGACTGGATCCGGCTCGCAGAGGTGGCCACCGAGCCGGTGCCGCCGCTGATCGGGTCGGCTCCGGCGACGACCGGGGCGGCGGCCGCAGCTCCACCGGACGCCCCCGGGCTGCCGCACACGTCGCAGTAGCCGTCCAGGATCGAGCCGGAGCAGCCGGGCTGGGTGCAGGTGGCGCCATCGGCGACCGGCCCGGCGCCCGCGGGTGCCGTGGCTGCGGGGGCCGCGGACGTGCCCGGGGCCGCAGCCATGCCGCAGACGTCGCAGTAGCCGTCGGTGATGGTGCCGGAGCAGCCGGGCTGGGTGCAGGTCATGCGGTCTCCTGGGTCGGGACGGCGGTGCTGGCCTGGTCGAGCCAGGAGTGGTACGTCGTGACGAGCTGGCGGGCCACGCTCATCGGCGTAGGCCGGCGTGCCAGCACCTCGCGGGCGCGCTGCTCGCTCTCGGCGACGTCGGGGTGCTGGGCGACGCCGAGAGCGGTCGCCTTGGCGACGAACCCGTCGAGCAGGGCGACCAGGTCGCCGCGCTCGGCCACCGCGGCGGCGTACGCGTGCTCGGCGAGCGCCATCGCCTGCCCGACCCGGGCCAGGCGAGCGGCGTACGCGTCGATCTCGGTGGCCGTCGTCGGCACGGGCCCGAGCGCCGACACGTCGGGCACGGCATAGCGGGGTGCCGGCGACACG
>WLIH01000458.1 GCA_009702305.1 Actinomycetota bacterium
CTCACCGGCGACGCCACCACCCGCAACCTGCGCAGCGCGCTGCTGAGCGCCGGCTACCCCAGCGACGGCACATCGCTGGCCTCGGTCGGCATCCAGGTGACCCGCGGCGGCCTGCTGGAGCTCGACGCCACGGCGTTCGCCCAGGCCTACACCGCCGACCCGACCGGGGTCGCGGAGAAGTTCTCGACCACGGGCGACGGGTTCGCTGCGCGGGTCGCGAAGGTGACCAAGGGCGCGAGCGACCCCACGGAGGGGACGCTGACCAGCGCGATCACCGGGCGTCGCACCGGCGTCCAGCGGATGAACGCCTCCATCGAGGAGTGGGACACGCGGCTGGAGCTGCGGCGCACCACCCTCGAGCGGCAGTTCACCTCGCTGGAGACGGCGCTCAACCAGATGACGAGCCAGTCCAACTGGCTGTCGGGCCAGCTCGCCTCGCTGTCGAGCAGCTCGTGATGGGCACCACCCACTGCACCGCACCTGTCGTTGATCGGGAAGCCAAGGAGGGCTCGAGATGAACACCAACGCACGCGCCGCATACATGGATGCATCGGTCGCGACCGCCAGCCCCGCACGTCTGCTGGTGATGCTCTACGAGCGCCTCGTGCTCGACGTGACCCGCGCGCTGGAGGCTCAGCGCAACGGCACCGTCGAGGAGGCCCACCGCCAGCTCGTGCACGCCCAGGACATCGTCTTGGAGCTGCGCTCCAGCCTGCACACCGAGGACTGGGAGGGCGGCCACGGCCTGGCCTCGATCTACGACTACCTGCACCTCCAGCTGGTCCGCGCCAACATCAGCAAGGACTCCAGCCTCACCGAGGGCTGCCTCGGACTGGTCACCGACCTGTGCCAGACCTGGCGCGCTGCCGCGCTGCAGGCCAGCCAGGTCGCCTGAGCCGGCCATGTACATCGACCGCAGCTCGCTCGGTCTGATCGAGGCCGACAGCTGCTTCAAGGCATGGCAGGTCACGCTCGACCGGATCGAGCTCGATGTGATGCGCGCCGAGCGCGACCTGGGTCGCGGCGAGATCCTGCACACCGACCCCTGGGACCTGCCCGCCGACTACGGCCCGCTGCCCGACGAGCTGCGTGAGCGCGCCGAGGAGATCCTCGCCCGCCAGCACGCGCTCATCGAGGAGATGACCGGCGCTCTGGGCTACACCGTGCGCCAGCGTGCGGTCGCCGACGCCGTCGGCCGGGTCTCGACCCGGGGTCTGAAGTACCCCATCTACGTCGACGTCTCCGCCTAGCTCCCACCCGCCGGGAGGCCCCCTCCTGACTCCCGGCCCCCCGATCCCCCCACGCGCCGGCGTGGTCGCCCACCTCTCCCGTGGCGGCCACGCCGGTTCGGCGTTCGCCCGACAGGTCAGCAGATCTCGATCCGGCGCTGGCGCGCCTACTCGATCACCGAGGAAGTTCGTCGGTCGAGTGCCGCCGAGCGCCAGCGAGGCGGTGTATCGAGACCTCCCCGGCCGGGGCTAGGCCCCAGCCAGAGGGCGCCAGATCTCGATACGGCGCTGGCGCGCCTACTCGATCACCGAGGAAGTTCGTCGGTCGAGTGGCGCCGAGCGCCAGCGAGGCGGTGTATCGAGACCTCCCCGGCCGAGCGTCAGCGGGCGACGGTGGTCCGCGGGCCGAGGGCGAGGGTGGCCAGGCGGGGCGCGATGGCCTCGAGCGGCAGCACCTCGTCGGCGAGCCCGGCGGTCGCGACCGAGCCGGGCATGCCCCACACGACCGAGGTGGCCTCGTCCTGGACGACGACCTGGCCGCCCGCCTCGGAGATCGCGCGAGCGCCGAGCAGCGAGTCCTGCCCCATCCCGGTCAGCACCAGCGCCAGCACGGCGGGCCCGTAGACCTGGGCGGCGGAGCGGAAGAGCGGGTCGGCGGCCGGGCGGCAGAAGCTCTCCTTCTCCCCCTGGTCGAGCCCGGCACGGACCTGGCCCGCCACCCGGCTCAGCCGGAGGTGGAAGTCGCCAGGCGCGACCAGCGCCCGCCCGACCTCGACCCGGTCGCCCTCAGCAGCCTCGCGCACGTCGAGCGGGCAGACCCGGTCGAGGCGCTGTGCGAACTGGGCGGTGAAGACGGGCGGCATGTGCTGGGCGACCAGCACCGGCAGCGGGAACGACGGCGGCAGACCGGCGAGCACCTTGGACAGGGCATCCGGACCACCGGTCGAGCAGGCGACCACCAGCACCTGAGGAGGCACCTCGATCAGACGGCGCTCGCGACGACGGACCTCCTTGGGTGCGGCCGACGACGCGATCCGGCGCGCGTTGACCAGCGCCTTGATCCGCGGGACCAGCTCGTCGCGCACCGCTGCCATCGACTCGCCGATGTTGCCGGCGCCCGTGGGCTTGGCGACGTAGTCGGACGCGCCGTTCGAGAGGGCCTGCAAGGTCGCGGCCGCTCCGCGCTCGGTGAGCGTGCTGAACATGATGACCGGCAGACGGGGGTGCTCGCGATGGATCACCTCGACCGCCCCGATCCCGTCGAGGCGCGGCATCTCGACGTCGAGGGTCACGACGTCGGGTCGCAGCTCGGCGACCCGCTGGATCGCCTCGATGCCGTCGCACGCGGTGCCGACGACCTCGATCTCCGGATCACCGGAGAGCACCGTCGTGATCAGCCTGCGCAGGACAGCAGAGTCGTCGACCACCAGAGCTCGGATCACACGAAGGTGATCGGCCTGTGGACTGGTCCGGCTGAGGAGTTCGGCAAAATGATGAGCGTTTGCTCAGGTGGCTCGCTGCGACACCGATGTTCGGGACGTGATCTCCGAGACCAGCTTCGGCTACGTGGCCGACGTGTTGCGCCGGGAGACCGCCATGCTCTGCGAGCGGGGCAAGGAGTACCTCGTCGAGGCACGCCTGCTCCCCCTCGCGCGGCAGGCCGGTGACCCCGACGTCGACACGTACGTGAACCGCATGCGCTCCGATCCCGCCGCTCGGGCGAAGGCGGTAGACGCCCTGACCATCAACGAGACGTCGTGGTTCCGCGACCTCGCGCCGTACCAGACCTTCACCGACGTGATGCTGCCCGAGCTGCTCGAGTCGCGACGACTCACCCGGCACCTCGAGATCTGGTCTGCGG
The DNA here is from genome assembly GCA_009702305.1 of Actinomycetota bacterium. Taxonomy (GTDB): domain Bacteria; phylum Actinomycetota; class Actinomycetes; order Propionibacteriales; family Nocardioidaceae; genus Nocardioides. The sequence goes on from WLIH01000458.1 coordinate 3,091, forward strand.
CCTGCTCGAGCGGGCAGGAGGCCTACAGCCTCGCGATGC
>WLIH01000459.1 GCA_009702305.1 Actinomycetota bacterium
GAGCCCGCCGTTGAGCGCTGCCTTCATGCCGGACGTGCCGCAGGCCTCGTAGGGCCGCAGCGGGTTGTTGAGCCACACGTCACAACCGGGGTAGAGCGGCTGCGCCATGGCGATGTCGTAGTTGGGCAGGAAGACGATGCGGTGCCGGATCTCCGGGTCGTCGGCGAAGCGCACCATCTCCTGGATCAGCTTCTTGCCCCCGTCGTCGGCCGGGTGCGCCTTGCCCGCGATCACCAGCTGCACCGGCCGCTCCGGGTGGAGGAGCAGCGCCTTGAGTCTCGCCGGGTCGCGCAGCATCAGCGTGAGGCGCTTGTACGACGGCACGCGGCGCGCGAAGCCGATGGTCAGCACGTCGGGGTCGAGCGCCTCGTCGATCCAGCCCAGCTCGGCACGAGCAGCTCCACGCTCCTCCCACGACAGCCGCAACCGACGGCGCGCGTCCAGGACGAGACGCTCGCGCAGGGCCCGCTTGACCGACCAGATCTGCCCGCCGGGCACGTGGTCGACCGCGGCCCAGAAGCCGTCGGTGTCGTCACCTTCGGCATCAGCGCCCTGGCTGGTCGCGAGCTCGATGACCTCGCGCGCCACCCAGGTCGGGGCGTGCACGCCGTTGGTGATCGACCCGATCGGCACCTCGGCCTCGTCGAACGACGGCCACAGACCGTTGAACATGCCCCGGCTGACCTCGCCGTGCAGCAGCGAGACGCCGTTGGCCCGCTGCGAGAGCCGGAAGCCCATGACCGCCATGTTGAAGACCGATGCGTCGCCCTCCGCGTAGTCCTCGGCGCCGAGAGCGAGGATCCGCTCGACCGGGACACCGGGCGTGGCGCCCGCCTCGGAGAAGTACTGCTCGACCAGGCTGCGCGGGAAGCGGTCGATCCCCGCCGGCACCGGGGTGTGGGTGGTGAACACCGTCGACGCGCGGCCGACCTCGAGCGCGGTGTCGAAGTCGAGCTGCGGCCCGGCTTCGGCGACGGTGAGCTCGCGGATCCGCTCGAGCCCGAGGAAGCCGGCGTGACCCTCGTTGGTGTGGAAGACCTCGGGCTCGGGGTGACCGGTGATCCGAGCGTAGGCACGCAGGGCGCGCACCCCGCCGACGCCGAGCAGCAGCTCCTGGCGCAGCCGGTGCTCGCTGTTGCCGCCATAGAGACGGTCGGTGACGTCGATGTAGGCCTGCGGGTTGCCCTCGACGTCGGTGTCGAGCATCAGCAGCGGCACCCGCCCGACGCTCGCGACCCAGATCCGCGCGACCAGGTCGGGGCCGCCCGGCATGGCGATGCTGATCGTGGCCCGCTGCCCGTTGGCCTCGCGCAGCAGCGAGATCGGTAGCTCGTCGGGGTCCAGCACGGGGTAGCTCTCCTGCTGCCAGCCCTCCCGCGAGAGGCCCTGCCGGAAGTAGCCGTGTCGGTAGAGCAGCCCGACGCCGATGATCGGCACGCCGAGGTCGCTGGCGGCCTTGAGGTGGTCGCCGGCCAGGATCCCGAGGCCACCGGAGTACTGCGGCAGCACGGCCGTGATGCCGAACTCCGGCGAGAAGTAGCCGATGGCGGCCGGGCCCTCGGGCGTCGTGCGCTGATACCAGCGGTCCTCACCCAGGTAGCGCTGGAGGTCGGCGTGGGCCGTGGCCAACCGGTCGAGGAACGCCGGGTCGGACGCGAGGACCTCCCACCGCGCGCGCCCCACCGCGCCGAGCAGTCGCACGGGGTCGTGACCCGTGGCCTCCCAGGCCTCGGCGTCGATCTCGGCGAAGACGTCCTGGGTCTGCGGGTGCCACGACCAGCGCAGGTTGCCGGCGAGCTCGCCGAGTGCGGCCAGGGCCGGCGGGAGGACGGGACGGACGGTGAAGCGTCGGATCGCGCGCATCTGCGGCACGCTAGCGGCTCCGCTGGAACGATCCAACCCCGGTCGGCTCGACGGCCCGTCGGTGACGAAGCGGTCACGAGCCGATAAACGGCATAACGACCGCGTGGACCCGCCGTTGTGCAGGCCATGACCTCTGCTCACGCGCGCGGGCGCCGTGCGACCGCCGTCCTGGCCCTGCTGACCGCCACCCTGGTCCCCGGCCTCACGCACCTGCCCGCCTTCGCCGACGAGGGCGCCCCGGCTCCCGCGCCGCTCGCCTCGTCGACGCCGAGTCACCTCGTCTCGACCCTCGGCGACGCGGTCGTCGCGCTGACCGACATCGACGTCCGCAGCGCCGTGCGCCCCTCGCCGGCCCAGCTGCGTGCCGTCGCAGCGCTCGGCGACGTCCAGCTCCGCTGGAACGCCGCAGGCACCCCCTCGTCGATCCTTCCGGCGGACGGGACCCTGGCACGCGCGACCTCGTCCGACCCCGAGGTGGCCGCCCGCGCCTGGATCAGCGACCACGCGACGCTGCTCGGACTGAGCACGGACCAGGTCGACGCCCTCGAGCTCGTCAGCAGCCAGGAGTTCGCCCAGAGCCCGGCTCGCGCCGTCCTCTTCCGGCAGCGCTTCGACGGCCTCATCCCGGCCGTCGGCGGACTGGTGACCGTGGGCGTGGCCCGCGGTGAGATCGCCTACGTCTCCTCCTCCCTGAGCAAGGCCACCGGGACGCCGGCCGACGCCGTGCTGAGCCCGCTGCAGGGGTGGCTCAAGGCGGCAGCGAGTGTCGGGCGCGCCGTGCCAGTCACGAGCGTGCCGTCCATCGTGCGCACCGTCTCGGGCGGGTGGACGCGCCTCACCGTGCCCGGCCTCGTCCAGCAGCAGGTCGCCCGGCTGCGGGTCCTGCCGATGTCGGACGGCACCGTGCGACCGGTGATCCAGTCGAACGTCGTCGACATGGCCGCGACCTCCGTCCTCGGCTACACCGTCCTCGTCGACGCCGTCACCGGCCAGGTGCTGTGGCGTCACAACCAGGTGCAGAACGACCACGACACCGAGGCCGACGAGCGCGGCGTCACCGCGTCGCCGCTCGGCTTCAGCCCCCGGTGGAGCTACTTCACCGCCAACCCGTCGATGAACTCGCTCGGGGACAAGGTGCCGGGCAACGCGGTCGTCGGCTGCTGGGTGGCGGGAGAGGGCTGCACCTCCCCCACCGGCCCGTTCGCCAACGTCGCGGCGGTCACCACCTGGGACGCCGTCAACGTGGCCGGACTGTCCTCGATGA